>JAHADO010000042.1 GCA_018375265.1 Campylobacter concisus
ACGCTACAAATACCCATTTATAAACTGCACCAACTGCGGACCGAGATTTTCCATCATCAAAGCATTGCCTTATGACAGGGTAAATACGACGATGAACGAGTTTAAGATGTGCGAGTTTTGTGAGAGCGAGTATAAAGACCCTCTTAACCGCCGCTACCACGCAGAGCCGATCTCTTGCCCAAACTGCGGACCAAAACTCTATCTAAAAGATAAATTTGGAAAAGTCTTGGCTAGTAAAAACGAAGCAGCCAAAGAGGCGGCTAAGCTCATAAACGAGGGCAAAATTTTAGCCATTAAAGGACTTGGTGGCTTTCATCTAGTTTGCGACGCGACAAATGAAGCCGCAGTTTGCGAGCTAAGAGCTAGAAAACACCGCCCAAGCAAGCCCTTTGCTCTGATGAGTAAAAATTTACAAAACGCTAGAAAAATAGCGCAAATTTCAGAGGCGGAGGCGAAGCTTCTTGGCTCAAATTTAAAGCCGATCGTCCTACTGGAGGCAAAAAATGGCTCAAATATCGCAAAAAGCGTCGCACCAAATTTAAATAAGCTTGGCGTCATGCTCGCATTTAGCGGCATACATCTTTTGCTATTTGACTATCTTGAACACGACATCATCGCAACTAGCGCAAACATCTCGGGCGAGGTTGTGATAAAGGACGAGAGCGAGCTAAGAGAAAAACTAGGTGAGGTTATAGACTTTTACCTTGATCACGACCGAGAAATTTACTCACCAAGTGACGATAGTATCGCATTTTGTGTTGAAGATGAGACAATTTTTACAAGGACAAGCCGCGGCTTAAATCCAAATTTCATCCATACAAATTTTAAGCAAAAAGGGACATTTTTAGCCCTTGGAGCAGAGCTAAAAAGCTCATTTTGCATCTACAAAGACGGGCTTTTGATGGTTAGCCCATATATCGGCGATCTAAAAAACGTGGCGACTTTTGATAGGTTTAAGGATATTTTCACCCTTTTTGAAACGACTTATGATCTAAAAATAGACAAAGTTATAGCCGATCTGCATCCAAATTTTTTAAATACAAAATGGGCGAAAGATCAGGGCTTTGAGCTAGTTCATCTGCAGCATCACTACGCACATTTGCTAAGTGTGATCTTTGAAAATGATTTGCCAGATAAAGAGTATCTTGGCTTTTGTTTTGACGGCACTGGATACGCAGAGGATGGCAAAATTTGGGGTGGCGAGGTTTTTAGGCTAGATAAAAAAAGCTATAAAAGAGTTTATCACTTTGATGAATTTAGCTTATTTGGCGGTGAAAATAGCATAAAAAATATCTACCTCATCGCTTATTCTATTATTTTGAAGTATGAGCTTGAGGACGAAGGGTGTAAATTTTTAGTAAATTTTGATGAAAAGGTGCTTAGAAATTTCAAGATGATGGAGCAAAAGGGGCTAAATTTAGTAAAAACTAGCTCTGTTGGTAGGATATTTGACGCATTTGGTGCGATAATATGTGGTATTTTTCACTCGAGTTTTGAGGGCGAGAGTGGCATGAGGCTTGAGGCACTTTATGATAAAAATTTAGATGCGTGTTACAAATTTAGTCTAAATGACGGAGTTATCGGCTTTAAAGATGCCTTTAAAAGTGCTTTAAAAGATGAGCCAAGAGTGGCTGCAACGGCATTTATAAATGGCATGGCTGATATTATTTTTGAAATTTCTAAAAATGAGAAAAAAGAGATTTTGCTAAGCGGTGGAGTTTTTCAAAATAAGACTTTGCTTGAGCTTATTTACAAAAAATTTACTGAAGCAAATTTGAAATTTTATATCAATAAGAAATTTTGCAGTAACGATTCTAACGTAAATTTAGGGCAAATTTATTATTATTTATCCACATTTTCTGAGAAGTGATGTATAATGATTATAAACGGTAATCAAACGAGAAAGGAGCAAAAAATGGATAGTGTTATACGTTTTAGTGTCTCTTTGCCTAGTCAATTACTAGACGAACTAGATAGAAAAGTTAGCGAACAAGGCTACGCTTCTAGAAGTGAATTTACAAGGGATTTGATCCGTGAAAAGATCGTAAGCGACAGCTGGAAGGATGCTAACGAGGAGTTGATTGGGGTTTTGACGCTCATTTATGTGCATCATCACAACGATTTGGTGAATAAAAAAATGGATATCGAGCATGACTCTGATGTGAAGATCATCTGCACAAATCACGTTCATGTCGATCACCACAACTGCTTAGAAACGATCTCGATAAGAGGTGAGGCTAGCAAGATTGAGCGCTTTGCTGACAGGATTGCTGGCTTAAAGGGTGTTAAGTTTTCTAAACTTACAAAGGCCGCTGTGCCTAAATTTTAAGCTAAAAGCTTTTTTGGCTCTTAAATTTAGGTTTTTTGTAAATAGCTAGCAGCGCTTTCTTGGCTGCAGAGCTTGTCTTATTTTGTCTTTTTGGTAGTTTTTAGCAGTTTATGTGATCCATTTTTGCAAATTGTTATTGGGTTTTGCTATTTCTTGCTTGCCTGATATCTTTTTTGTGGCGAAAGTTTGATGACCGTTTCTTTTTACTTGGGCTTTGGCTAAAGCTAAATTTGCAAAAGCCCGCCCAAGTTTTTTGGCTTTTTAAATTTCTTACTTTTTTGCTTTATTTTTGTTCTAGCATTTTTGGCGCTTGTATGCTATCATTAGCCACAAAAAAATGTCATTTAAAGAGAATGAAAGATGAATTTTTACAATAGAAATTTTCTAGCCAAAGAGCTAGATCGCTGGCAAAAAGAGGATGTGGTCGATAAGGCCACCGCTTTAAAAATAGCAAATTTATATGATATAGATATAGACGCTCATAGCGAAAAGACTAGCTTTATATTAAAGTTGGTTGCTTATCTCTTTTTCGCGCTGGCATTTTTTACCCTTGTTGGAGCCTACTGGGAGGATATACCAAGGATGGGGCGCCTTGTTATCATCTTTGGCGTTCTTGCTCTTTTAAATTTTGGCGGAGTTTATTATCTCAAAAAGGGCAAAGATAAGCTTGGCACAGCCACACTCTTTTTGGGAAATTTCTGCTATGGAGCAGCCATAGCGCTTATCGCTCAAATTTATAACATCAGCGACGAGCCAAGTGGCGGAGTTTTGCTCTGGAGCGTTGGAGCGATGGCGCTCTCTTTTGCTAGTAAAAAGGCTTTGCTAGTGGCTCAAAGCCTTGTTTTTGCGACGATCTGGTTTGTTTTAAAGGGCATGGGTGGCGAGTTTGCTTATGAATTTATCGTCTTTATAGCCCTTGGCGCCTACACGCTTTACAAAAGTGACTCTATTTTTCTTGCCATCATGCTTTTGGCAGATATATTTTTCTACATCGTTTCACTTTGCGCTAGGATCAGTGGGTTTAATGAATTTTATGGCTATGATCTTATGTTTAGAGCGCCGATGGCTGCTACTTTATCGCTCTCATACGCGCTTTTGCTTGTCGCGCTCTTTAGCACGTTAGCTAGCTTTAGAGATAGGCTAGCGCACCTTGTAAAAGGCTTTGGTAAGTATCTTGGCATCGTTATCTTGGTCGTTTGCCTGATAGCTTATGCAAATGGCGATATCTACGAGCTAGAAGAAGATAAATTTTGGTTTGCAAAGGCATTTTTTTATAGTAGCTTTGGCAAGGTTTTTGCCGTATTTAGCATCGCTAGCATTGCGCTATTTTTCAAAGAGAAAAACAAAAGTGGCTTGTTTCTTGGCTTGATACTCTTTGCGTTGCCATTTGTCTTTAGTCTGGGTGTGGGATATGCAAATATCTTCTTCTCGCTAGCAAATATCATCGTTGCAGCCGTGCTTATCAAAAATGGCGAGCTTGCACTTGGACTATGCATGATATTCTTAGTTGCGGTGGTTAGATACTTTGAACTAATAGGCGATTATTTAGGGGCTACGGCGCTATTTATAATCTTTGCCTTCGTCGTGCTCGCAGTTGCTGCTAAAAAAGGAGGCAAAAAATGAAGATAAGATCGCTAATACTAGCCATAATTTTTCAAATTTTACTAATAATTGCGATGCTCGCATACGCGCTCATGCCACTTTACCTTGGAAAAGAGGTAAAAGTGAGGGTAAATCTTTATGATCCAAGAGATCTCTTTCGCGGAAACTACGTGAGCTTGAGCTATGACTTTTCAAATCTGCAGCAGTCTAAATTTGATGAAAAAACTGGCGTTGAGATATATATATATGATAGAAATTTCTCAAAAAATGATGAAATTTACGCCATTTTAAAGCAAGATGCGAATGCCACTTACGCTTTTGATAAATTTAGCTTTACTAAGCCAAAAGACGCGCTTTTTCTAGCTGGTAAATTTGATGGATATTTATTTGTAAAATATGGCATCGAAGAGTTTTACATGCCAACTAAAAAGGCAAAGCAGACTGAGCGAGAGATGATGGATCAAGATGTGGATGCTGTTGCTGTTTTGATGGTGATGGATGATGGTAGGGCAAGGCTAAAAGATCTCATCATCACGCCAAATGGTAAAAAAAGAAGCAGTGATGAAAATTTTGATGAAAATGGCTACACAGATGATAATGAGAGCATAGATGATAACGAGAGCCTTGAAGAGCCAGATAAAAACATTCGCTTGCAAGATCAAAGGTAAATTTAAAGGATGATTAAAAAACGGGTTAATTTATCTCATTTGCATAAAATGCCCTTAAATTTTAATTTTATTTTTAAATTTAAGCGTTAAAATCTCTGAAAATTAATAAAAAAGGATAAGAAAATGTGTAAAGACTGCGGTTGTTCAATGGGAAATCACGCCCACACTCACACTCACGACGATGGCACTACTCACTCACACCCACACACTCACGATGGGCATACAGATCACGCTCATGACGCACACGAGCATAGCCACGAGGCTCACGCACACCCTGTGCTAAATGAGAGCAAAACCATAGACGTAATAGAGAAAATTCTATCTGAAAACGACAAAGAGGCCGCTCACAACAGAGCGCATCTTGATGAGAAAAAGATACTTTGTGTAAATTTGATGAGTAGCCCAGGCGCTGGCAAGACTACGCTTTTGGAGGCTACGATAAAGGCTGGTAAATTTAAAATAGGCGTTGTCGAGGGCGATTTAGAGACAAATCAAGATGCTGACCGTATAGTAAAAGCTGGCGCAAAAGCTCATCAGATAAGTACAGGTCAGACCTGCCACTTGGACGCTTTTATGGTGCATGAGGGGCTTCATCACCTGCCACTAAATGAGCTTGATCTAGTCTTTATAGAAAATGTTGGAAATTTAGTCTGTCCTGCAAGCTACGACGTTGGCTCGCACTTTAACGCTGTGCTTCTTTCAGTGCCAGAGGGCGATGATAAGGTTAGTAAATATCCAGTGATGTTTAGGGCTGCTGACGTGCTTTTGATCACAAAAGCTTCGCTTGCGCCACACTTTGACTTTGACATCGAGCGCGTGAAAAACGACGCTAGAAAGCTAAATCCAAAGGTCGATATCTTTGTAGTAGATAGCAAAACAGGCGAGGGCATCGATAAATGGATAAGTTATTTGGAATTTAAAAAAGAGCTAAGATAATGTGTCTCTCGATCCCTTCAAAAGTAATAGAAATAGATGAAAACAACGTTGCTACCGTTGAGACTCTGGGCGTTACTAGAAAGGTAAGCCTAGACCTCATCTCTGAAGAGGTAAAAGTTGGCGAATACGTGCTAATCCACGTTGGATACGCCATGCAAAAGATCGACACGCAGTTTGCGCTTGAGAGCTTGGAGGTCTATCAAAAGATCGCTGAGGATATGGACGCGGGGAAAATTTGATGGATCTTATCAATGATTTTCGCGATAAAAATTTAATCCTAGCCCTTTCAAAACTGATACAAAAAGAGAGCGTAAAACCGCTAAATATCATGGAAATTTGCGGTGGACACACGCATAGCATTATGAAATTTGCACTGCCAAGCTTAGTTGGAGAACATATAAATTTCGTCCATGGCCCAGGCTGTCCAGTCTGCGTGATGCCAAAAAGCCGCATAGACGAGGCCTGTAAGCTTGCTAGCATGGATAATGTGATCTTTTGCACGCTAGCTGATATGCTAAGAGTGCCTGGCTCAAAGACAAGCTTGCAAAAGCTTCGCGGCGAGGGACACGATATAAGGGCACTTTACACGCCACTTGATGCGCTAAATATCGCTAAGCAAAATCCAGCTAAAAAGGTCATATTTTTTGCGATCGGCTTTGAGACGACGACTCCGATGAGCGCAAATTTAGTTGAAAAAGTGGTGCAAGAGGGCATTAAAAATTTATACTTTCATATAAATCACGTAACCGTCCCAGCTCCAGTTAGAGCCATAATGAGCGATGAAAACGTAAGGATAGACGCATTTTTGGGTCCAAGTCACGTAAGCGTCATCACGGGTAGTAAAATTTACAAAGAGTTAGCGAGCGAATTTAAAAGGCCGATCGCCATTAGCGGTTTTGAGCCGCTTGACATCATGGCAAGTGTGCTAAATTTAGTCCGTCAGCAAAACGCAGGCACTTATGAAGTCTATAACGAGTACGCAAGGGCGGTCAAAGAAGAGGGCAATGTCAAGGCAAAAGAGCTCATAGCTAAGTACTTTGAGCCGTGCGACTTTGTTTGGAGAGGTCTTGGCGAGATAGCGCAAAGCGGTATGAAACTAAAAGACGAGTTTGCCTATCTTGACGCTAGAGTGCAGTTTGACTGCAGTGTAGAGAGCGCTGGCGAGAGCAAGGCTTGCATTTGTGGGCAAATTTTAAGAGGGCTGGCAAAGCCGACTGATTGTAAGGTCTTTGGCAAGGTCTGCAACCCGCAAAATCCGATAGGATCGTGCATGGTCTCAAGCGAGGGCGCTTGTGCGGCATATTTTAAATACGCAAGAGTTGGTTAAGGAATTTAATGAAAAAGATAATGCTAAGCCACGGCGGCGGCGGCGAGGAGATGAACTCGCTTATAAACGAGACGATATTTAAAATTTTTGATAATGAAATTTTAAGGCAGAGCAACGACTCAGCGATACTAAATTTAAACGGCAAGATCGCATTTAGCTCTGATAGCTTTGTGGTAACTCCCATTTTTTTTAATGGCGGCGACATCGGCAAGATCGCAGCTTGCGGCACGATAAACGACCTTGCGATGGTTGGAGCAAGCGCAAAATACCTAAGCTGCTCGCTAATCATCGAAGAGGGGCTTAGTATAGAAGAGCTCGAGCGTGTGCTTGGCTCGCTTGCAAAAACTTGCAAAGAGAGCGGCGTGAGCGTGGTTTGTGGCGATACGAAGGTCGTGCCAAAGGGCAAATGCGATAAAATTTTCATAAACACAGCAGGCATCGGCGAGATAGTTTGCGAAGGCGTGGAGCTTAAAAATTTAAAAGCAGGGGCAAAAATTCTCATCTCTGGAGATGTTGGCAGACACGGCGGCGTGGTGCTAGCAGCAAGAGAGGAATTTGAGCTTGGGCTTGATCTAAAAAGTGACTGCAAGAGCCTAAAAGAGGTTGTCTTAAAGCTATTTAGTGCTGGCATAAAGCCACAAACCATGCGCGATGCGACAAGAGGCGGACTAAGTGCGGTGCTAAATGAGTGGGCTAAATTTAGCAAATTTGACATATTGGTCTTTGAAGAAAATATCAAGGTCGCAGACGAAGTGATGGGTGTTTGTGAGCTATTTGGATTCGAGCCTTACGAGCTTGCAAATGAGGGCACCTTTGTGATGGCTGTCGATGAGAGCCAGGCTGAAGAGGCACTTAAAATTTTAAGAGAATTTGATAAAAACGCGATGATAATAGGCGAGATAATGGAAGCCAAAAACGAGCGTGTCATCATAGAAAACGCCTATAAATCAAGAAGATTTCTCGAGCCGCCAAAGGGCGAGCTACTGCCAAGGATCTGCTAATGCACGAGCTTAGTATCGTTCAAAATTTAGTCAGCCTTTGCGAGAAAAATGCCGCCAAAGAAAATGCCAAAGAGATAAGCAAGATCGAGATAAAAGTTGGCCGTTTAAGCGGAGTGGAGCCACACTATTTGCAGAGCGCCTTTGATGTTTATAAGACCGGCACGATCTGCGAAAACGCCGAGCTTGTCATAAATTTACAAGGCATTGTTGTAGAGTGTTTGGATTGTGGATTTGGCGGGGAGCTTAGCGAAAATGACTTTACATGTCCAAAGTGTAAAAGTCAAAATTTAAAGGTGACTGACGGCGAAGATATGTATCTTATGCGCCTTGAGATGAAGTAAAATTTTACGTATTATAATGCGTAAAATTTTATGAATTTATTGATTTTTATGGATAGTGTTAAATTTTTCTCAATCAAACGCCTAAAGAGCTATAAAAACGAGCAAGAGCATAAAAGAAATTTTGCTAGTGCAGGCTAGCTTAAAATCTTGATATTTTAGAAATTTCCGCTAGAAATTTAGCTTTTAAGGCTTTGGTGGATAATACAAGGTAGATATTTTAAGCTCTTTTGGCGGCTACTTTGAGCTAGATGATCTCTTTGTCTCAAAGCAAACTTTTGGATTTTGGGCGAAAATCATCGATGAAGCCAAAATCCACAACGATATCGTCAATCTTGATAAGATTGATTTTAAAAAGTATTCTAAATTTAACCGCAAAAATAAACTTTTAAACTATCAAAAAGTAAAGATTTTATATGACCTTGCTGTTAAAATTCGAAACCGAGCATTTCATTTTGAAAATCTTTATAAGCTAAATGACGATCAAACGCCGAGAATTTCAACTCGTGTTGGTAAAACTTTA
>JAHADO010000043.1 GCA_018375265.1 Campylobacter concisus
TCGCAACTTCAAATTCAAGGATGAAGTAATGAAAAAAGCTTTTACTATGATCGAACTAATTCTCATTATAGTTGTCATCGGCATATTAGCTGCGATCGCTATCCCAAGGATCAGCGCTACAAGAGATGATGCGGTCTTAGTAAAGACTATGGCGGAGATTAGAACGGCTATCGAAGAGATAAATGCCTACTATATATCACAAGGCAAACTAGCCCTTGATACTACAAACAATAAAGTTAAATTTAAAGAGATGACAAATGCTGGGGTTTTAGATAGCTCTGGTGATCTTAGCTTTTTTTCCAAAAATGAAAAGTGCATTTCATTAAAATTCTTTGCCGCAGATCAAAACTGCTTAGGAGTAGATATCAGCGAGCAAGGCCTATGCAAAAAGCTTTGGGAAGCTCCAGAATTTAAGCGCTTTAGCCAGACTATGATAAGGCCAGCACAAGGAGCATTGCCAGCTCATATCAGCTTTAGCGCTGTTCGTATCGTTTTTTAGCTAGATTTTTTATCAAAAGCTTTAAAGTCTGAAATTTACACTTAATTCTTGAAATTTTATAAAAATAAAGTCCAAAACTAATTTTTTCTTGACAACAATAACATTTTTAGATACAATGCGACTTTTTAATGAGGTAGTGGCATAAACTTACAAACACGACTCAGGCGGGGTGTAGCGCAGTCTGGTTAGCGCATCTGGTTTGGGACCAGAGGGCCGAAGGTTCGAATCCTTTCACCCCGACCATGTTAAATGGTGAGTGTAGCTCAGTCGGTTAGAGCATCAGATTGTGGTCCTGAGGGTCGTGGGTTCGATTCCCATCACTCACCCCATTTTGGGCGCTCGTAGCTCAATTGGATAGAGCGACAGACTTCGGATCTGTAGGTTATGGGTTCGACTCCTATCGGGCGCGCCACTTGAAAGACTTTATGCGCTCATAGCTCAGCTGGATAGAGCAACGGCCTTCTAAGCCGTAGGCCTCAGGTTCGAATCCTGATGGGCGTACCACTTATTATTGTTGTGCGGATGTGGTGAAATTGGCAGACACGCCAGACTTAGGATCTGGTGCCCCACGGCGTGGAGGTTCAAGTCCTCTCATCCGCACCATCTTTTTAAAATCCATCTTTAAAACTTCAAAAACTCGATTTTTATTTGAATTTATCAAATTTACTTATTCAAAATTTAGTAGAAATTTTCATTTATCAAACGATCTGCATTAAATTTATAAAATTTATAGATCAAATTCTTACGCCATTAGAAACAAAGAGATAGTAAAAACCTAGAGCAAGTTCGGTAGTGTCAAGGCAGCCGCTTTTAGTAATGCTTAAAGACGCGCGCTGTTTGGCTTGATGAGCTATTTTGAGCCATTTTTGATGAGTTTAATAACACACTTTTGACTTAAACAGATCGATCAGCGTGGGCAGAAAGATCGGTTAGTTGCAGACGAGGCACTATTGCTAAATTTGAGCGCAAATTTTAAAAATCTAGGGGTTAAATTTAGTCATTTTGGGCATAAAATTTAAAAACGTTAAGGCCACGATGCTTAAAAACAATAGAGGTAGTCTATTTGAACTATTAGATAAGCATATTCTTGTGCGGTTTGTGGCAATTAGTCGTAAAGTCTAAAAACATAAAATTTTAGGGCTAAATCTAGTTTTTTGGGTTTAAATTTAAAAATTTGGACGCTGCGATTTCAAATAATAAAATAAGCCAAATTTGAAAGGTGGGCAGTAAATTTATCGGGTAAAGACGGCTTTTGTAGGTCGTATAATGTTAATGTTTATCAATGTAGCGAATTGGTTGCGGTTGATATGCCCACTAAATTTAACTACAAAACCAAATGAGATAGAAATTTATGGCTAAATTTGTTTGCTATGGCTTAAATTTTGAAGCTACGATACTTAAAAAAGAGACCAAATTTACAACGAAAGCGCTAAATTTGAGCTACCAGAAAAGATGCTTTTTTATGGTTTATTTCTGCGATGTCCTAATGGCTCGTGATAATGGTGGATAGTTACGTTTGATACGCACTTACTAAATTTGACTATAAATAGAAATTTACGCCTAAATTTAAACATTTCGTGAGCTAAATTTAAAAAGATAAAATAGGGTAATTTTACAAAAAGAAGTAATAAATTTGAACTACTAGAAAATGCTGATATTATGTGCGGGGGCATTGCTTGTGGCTATCGACAACGCAGTTGGTTATAGTTGATGTATTCTCATCAAAATTTTTAATAGCATAGAATTTACGACCAAATTTAACTATCTCAGGAGCCAAATTCTACTAATAAATTCACATCCTGAGCTAAATTTAAAGAGTAAAAACGGGGCGGATTGTAAATTTGTGCCATTAAAAACGTTTGCCTTGTGCCCGTGGCAGTATTTTGAGAACTAGTGACAATGTAGCTAGCTATGATAGCTCTGCTCTTATTAAATTTAACGAGAAAACTTAGCAGCACGAAAATTTACGACGAAATTTAGTCGCTTCAGACTTAAATCTAAAATTTTACTAACAAATTTTTAGCCAAATTTACACTGACTTTGAAATTTACCCTGCAATCATCTTGACCTAAAAGCACATCTAGGTAGCAGTTTGCCTTTTTAATGGCATAGAAATTTGTTTGCTTTTAGCTTTTTGATTAGGCGATAAAGCGTGCTTAAATTTACGAAAATATAAATTTAGTTGCGATCATGGTTTTATAGATAAATTCTAGCGCCAGTTGTTTTTCATAAGTGATATTTAGCACCTTAGAGTAGGTTGATTAGACTAATAACTATGGATCAAATTTAAGTCACAAGATGATTTTGATTGAAACAGCAAAGGATCAAATTTAGCCCCCAAGCGAGGGCTAAATTTATATAAATTCTACAAAGATTGCAAAATTTTTGGTTTAGAAAACGCAGTGATCGGTTTGATCTCGCCTTTGTATTTTTCTAAATTTACAAGGATTGTGTGTCCGCAGTTACTTTGAGCGATGCTAGATGTGCCTTTGTCGCGAGTTAGGACATTGACGCAGCCGTGCTTGCAAAGGCTCTTTTCGCCTAGCACTTCAGGATCGTACCATGCACCCTCGCAGATGGCGATGACGTGCTCTGGGATGATGTCAGTGACAAGCGCACCGACTAAAATTTCGCCCCTGTCGTTAAATACTCTCACCACGTCGCCAGTTGCGATGCCTTTTGCTTTGGCGTCATTTACGTTTATGAGCATTGGCTCGCGTGCGCATACTTCAGCGTAGTTTCTGATTATTGAGTTATTTAGCTGTGAGTGGAGGCGGTATCTTGAGTGTGGGGTTGTGACGCTAAATGGATACTTTTTGGCTTTTTCGCTGCCAAGCCACTCAAACGGCTCGATCCAAGCAACGTGCGGCGCAAAGTCTTTGTAGCCAAATTTAGCGATAGTTGGAGAGTAGAGCTCTATCTTGCCAGATGGCGTACCTAGGCGGTTTTTGTGAGGATTTTCTCTAAAAGCGCTAAGCCTTGTGTAGTATCTGCTCGCTTCGTCATCTTGCTCAAATCTAACATATCCCTCTTTCCAAAACTCGTCAAAGCT
Organism: Campylobacter concisus; assembly: GCA_018375265.1. GTDB lineage: Bacteria > Campylobacterota > Campylobacteria > Campylobacterales > Campylobacteraceae > Campylobacter_A > Campylobacter_A concisus_AB. The sequence goes on from JAHADO010000043.1 coordinate 3,552, forward strand.
TGGCATCTTGACATTTATGCCTTTGGCTTGCTCAGCTGCGTCTGCGTAAAATTCTTTCGCCCAGCCAAGTTCATCTTTGCCCTCTGTAAAGACCTCTTCTCTGCCCCAGCGTTTGCAAATTTGTGAGCAGATCCAATAATCACTTCTGCTCTCGCCCATAGGCTCTACGACAGGCTTGTAGGCTACGATGTACTCGTTTGTAGGCACGCTTTGGTTGATGTCATTTCTCTCGACTTCAAGGGCTACTGGCAAGACGATGTCGCTTAGTTTTGCTGTGCTTGTCCAAAATGGCTCAGCGGTTATTACGGTGTCAAATTTACGCCATGCTTTTACAGCGTTATTTACATCCTGATGCCTTGTAAACATCGATCCAGACGCCATGTAAGCCACTCTCATGTGTGGTAGCTTGATCTTTGAGCCGTCATAGTCTATCTCTTTGCCAGGGTTTTGCAAAGCCTCGATCGATCTTGAAGATGGGATGGTGACGTTTTTAAATTTCTTCCAAGGAGCGCCATCTACGTTGTCGTATTTCTCGCTGATGCTGGTGCTGATGCCTTTTAGTGACGGAGCGATCTTGTCTGTAGCGCCATTTGAGTGGTAGAGGTTAAACTCAAAGCCAAGTCCCTCTTTGCCGATCTGACCTAACATCGCGCTAAGTGTTACGATACCCCAAAAGCTCATCTCGCCGTGATCTTGTCTTTGAAGTGATCTGCCTGCGATGATGACGCTTGGCTCTTTTGCAAGTGCTGTTGCAAATTTTGCGATATCCTCAGCTTTTACTCCGCAAATTTTGCTAGCCCAGTTGATGTCTTTGACTACCTTGTCGGTTGTGCCAAGCAGGTAGTCTTTAAATTTATTAAAGCCAACTGTGTATTTTTTGATAAATTCTTCGTCATAAAGCTTGTTTTCATATAGATAGTGGCACATGCCAAGCATCATTGCTACGTCGGTATTTGGACGAACGATGATAGCTTCAGAGTCAAGGTATCTTGTGGTGTCGTTTTTAAAGACGCAAACGCTATAAGTTTTTATGCCTGCCTCTTTTATCTTTTTGATGCCAAGATAGCCATCATGTGTTGGTGGTTGCCATGAAATTTGATCAGTTACAAGTGGGTCAGTGCCCCAAAATACAACATTTTTAGCGTTTTTAGCGATGGCCTCCCACTTTGTCGGCGCATCATAAACGGCGCTGTTGCCTAGGACGTGAAGCATGATAACAAGGCCAGCTCCCGTTGAGTAGTCGCCACTCTCTTCTACGTATCCGCCAAGGACCTTTAGCATCCTGTGACCAACAGTCCTGCCCCAGCTGACCTTGCCGCTACCGCCCCACCAGTAGCACTCGCCATAGATGCTCTCAGGGCCATATTTGTCAAAATTTTCTTTTAAAGCTTTTGCTGCTAGATCAAGGGCAGTCTCCCAGCTAACGCGCACAAATTCCTCTTTGCCACGAAGCTCGCTCTTTGCTGCGCCTTTTGCTTTTAGATAGCTCTTTCTTACGTATGGATAGAGTACGCGGCTCTCGTTTTGGATGAGGTCTGGCAAGCTGTTGTTCATGGTATTTGGAAATTTATCGCCCTCAAACGGATCGACGGAGACGATTTGGTTTGAGTTGGTATTTGCCCAAAATAGACCAAATCTATTTGCGCCAAAGGTCTTGCTTTGATCAAAGATGGTCTTAGTTACACCCTCTATCTTGTTTGCCTGCGCTGCTGTGGCAGCAAGTGCAGAAAATTTTATAAAATCTCGCCTTTTCATATTTTCTCCCTTATGAAAATTTATTTTACTTTTTTGGCATTGTGTTGTAGGTATTTAAGCACTAAATTTAGATCAGTTTCATCAAGTGCAACAAATTTCGCATCGACCATACCAGATAAATTTGCTGGCCACTGAGCAGCTGTAAAGCTGTTTGGCTCATGCAGTCTGTGACATGCTGAGCAGGTCTCTTCGTAAATTTTCTTTGCCTTTGCGTAAAGCTCTTTTTGGTTGCCACCAAGCGCGTCATTTGGCACTTCATAAACGCCATCAGCTTGATACCAAACCTCGCCGTAGTCATCTTCAAGATCTTTTACTTTTTTGAAATTTGCCTCGCTCTCGTTATCAAAAGCTACAAAAACTTCAGGATCTTCTACGCTTCTTTGAAGCTGAGCCAAGTAGTTTGCCGACACGACACCACTAACCTTGATCTTACTCGTTTTATCGCCTTTTTCTACGACCTCAACTGGCGTTAAAACCTCTATCTTACCGATCATCTTGCCATCAAGTGTTATGTTTGCATCTTTTGCGATCACATCAGCACCAAAGGCAAGACTACAAGCTAGCACTGGGGCTAAAAATAGCATTTTCATTTGACAATCCTTAAAAAAAGAAATTAAATGAATTTTATAACCAGCATGCTTAAAATTATATTGCTATATTTAGAGAAAAGTAAGTATTTTAGGGGATTTGAAAGGGCTAAAGTAAATTTAAAGTTATAAAAATAGGGCGATTGCTCGCCCAAATTTACTTTAAGGATTATTTCTTCATCTGGATAGCAGTTTGTATCATCTCATCACTTGTCGTGATGCTTTTTGCACTCGCTTCGTAGGCCTTTTGCGTGACGATTACCTCGCTTAGTGCTTGACCAAGATCGACGTTACTCATCTCAAGCTTGTTTGCTAAAATTTGCGCCCCATAAACGGTCTCGCCAGCTTTGTTTTTGTAAAAAAATGGCTCGCCAGAGTTGGCTGTGGCTTCATAAAGATTGTCGCCAACCTTTGCCACGCCTTGGTCATTTATAAAGTGATAAAGCGCCACTTTTGCCACCGCAAATGCTCTAGTGTTGTCAAAATTTGCCATGATGTTGCCGCGGTCATCGACGCTATATTTTGATAAAAGCCCCTCAGCGTAGCCATCTCTTTTTATGTTAAAGTCTTTTCTGGCGTTTGCTGAGCTTGTCATGCCATTATAAACGTCCGCATCGCCGTCGCCCTCGAAGTTTAAATTTACGCCGCCAACGCTTGTTAGTGTATTTGCGACAAGCCTGCCACTGCCATTAAATGTAAGCGAGCCCATTGCGGTATTTTGCACGGCTCCGCTAGCATCAGTTATTGTCGCCACCGCGTCCCAGATAGTCTGGTCGCCAGCTTGTGGGATCTGCTTGGTTAAATTTATAGTGACCAAACTCTTTGTGCCGTCTGCGTTGTAGATATCAGAGGTTAGCTTTTCTTTGTTTGGCACTTCAACGAGCGAGGTGACTTCAGCATTTACCTCTAAATTTGCAAAATCCATAAATTTAAGGCTCTTGTCGTTTATCTGCCAAGTGCCATCACCTTCAAGCGTGGTTGAAAACTCGCTAAATTTACCATCGCCATCTTTTACTTTTACGACCACGCTGTCGCCAGCTTTTGCGCCAAGAGATGTGGTGCTTAGCGGGATCTGTCCGTTTAGCGAGATCGTCTTGTTTGTATTATCAAGCGTGTAGGCGTATTGGCTAGCATCAAGGGCTGTCGTTTTTTTGTCTGTTATGCGGGTTGAGTTTAGGTTGCCTTTTAGGCTGATGTTTTTAGTAGCCTCAGCTGGCATAAATAAAAAATGAGGCAGTGTTATGCCTTTTTGCGAGCCAGGATCGCCCAGATTTAGCTCTTCTTGCGAGACCGTGTAAGCTTGTGGTGCGCTTGAAGTTTGACCATATTTTTTAAGAGCGCTCGCACTTGGCGTGGTTGGAGTGAAATTTGCAAGCGTGCCAAGGAGTAAATTTCCCCTAGTATCTACTAAATTTCCAGCCGCATCTATGTCAAAAGTGCCTGTTCTTGTGTAGTAGTTTTTGCCTGTTTTATCGACAACGCCAAAGAAGCCATCTCCGCCTATAGCAAGGTCAAAGTTGTTATCAGTGCTTTGAAAGCTACCATTTGACATGTCAAGTGCAGTCGTTTGCTTGGTAGCTCCAAGTCCCACTTGATCGCTAGTTGGGCCACTTCCTGCTGAGACTAGGTTTTGGTTTATTAAATTTTTAAACTCAGGGATTGAAGCTTTGAAACCGACATTATTTATGTTTGAGATGTTGTTTGACCAAACATCCATGCCAAAGCTTTGCGTCTTGATGCCGCTAACCCCGTTGTAAAAACCTCTCATCATGGCTTTTAGCCCTCGTAATATTCAGATACTTTATCCATTGAAACGTATTCGCCAGCTACCTTCATCATAGCCTTGCCATCTACAAATTTCACCGCCTCGACTGGGTAGTTACCTACTTGTGTTTTATACTCTTTGCCATCTTTGCCAGTGTAAGTCGCTGAAATGGTGTATGAGCCATTTGGCACTTGGTTGCCAGACGCGTCTTTGCCGTCCCAAGCTAGGTTATGAACGCCTGCATTTGTCTCATTTAGATCAGTTGTTCTTACGACTTGACCATTTGCGTTTTTGATCTCAATTCTGCCATTTGCAAGATCTGTCTTAAAATAAAGCGCAAATTTTGCATCTTTTTTCTCATCTGTTAGTGTGACTGCATTTGAGCCAGTTGAAACCATCTTGCCAAGGGCTGAGATAGCGTAGGCATTTGCGTTTGACTTTAGCTGACTTACTAGCTCTTTCATCGCTTTGTTTGTATTTTCTTGCATCTCGACTGATGCTAGCTGGCTAGTTTGCGTTAGCATCTTTTCAGTATCCATAGGGCTTGTTGGGTCTTGGTACTGAAGCTCGGTTAAAAGTAGCTTCATAAATGCATCTTTATCTAGCTGTCCATTTGGATTAGTTCCTGTGCTAGCTGCAGCGTCTTGTCTGGCTTTTGCCTTTTTCTCGGCATTTTTTTGCTGCGTTGTTTGTGTAGTTATATCTGAAACTGAAGCCATAATCTCTCCTAAATATATCTTGGTATTACTAGCTCAAGCAAGCTTTGTTCCGCTTGGGCGTTTTCGCTCTCGTCGCTTTGATTTGAGCTATATTTGTTCTTTGCTTGTTCTCTTTTTTCTTGTCTTTGGTTTTGATCTGAGAAATTCATTTCAAGCTCGGTAAATCCCATATTTACAAGGCTGTTTTTAAATTCAGCTTGGTTTTGTAAAAAGAGGTTCATCGTAGCTGTGGTTGAGCTAAAATTTACATGCGAATTATTGCCGCGATTAACCATCGTGATCTCGACC
>JAHADO010000044.1 GCA_018375265.1 Campylobacter concisus
TTTTCATCTTCGCCGCTTAGTGTTGTGGCAAGTAGTGCGTCATTTATCGATGTGTCAAAATTTGCCCAGTGTACGTTTGAGAGTGGGTGGTATGGGTTTCCGCTACATCTTAAAACGCGGTCGTTTTTGTCATCTACGTGAAGTCTTATGCCACACTTCGTTGTACAGCCGTGGCACATAGAAAAGACTACGCTATGTCCGTCGTTAAGTGAAATTTTGCCGTCTTTTACGCTAAATTCAGGCTCTAGCGAGTTTGACTGTGGCTTGTAGTCGTCTTTTTCGCCATCTGCTAGCACAGCGCTCGCGGTTAGTGTTGAGAGTACAGCTGATCTTTTTAAAAATTCTCTTCTTTGCATTACTTATCTCCTTTTACTGTGCTATCTCTTCACTCCAGCTGATAACCTTTTTATATCCATTATCAAGCTCGAGTTTCTTATCGTTTTTAACCAAAATTTCGCTAACGCCATGATAGAACACCTGTGGATTTGTATTTTTAGGGCTATCTATGACCATAGTCTCGTGTGTGGCTAGAAATTTTCTGATATTTGAGTTAGGATCGTTAAGATCGCCTATTATACGGCTACCGCCCACACAGCTCTCTACACATGCTGGCTGAAGTCCCGCTCTTAGTCTGTGGTCGCAGAAGGTGCATTTATCGGCCTTGTAGGTATGCAAGCTAAGATATCTTGCGTGATATGGACAGGCCTCCACGCAAAGCGCACAGCCTATGCACTCTTTTGTGTCGATCTTTACGATGCCGTTGCTTCTTTGATAGCTTGCTCCTGTTGGACAAACGTCGATACAGGCTGGTTTGTTGCAGTGGTTGCAAAGTCTTGGAAGTGACGCAATGACCGCCATCTTACCGCTTTTATCTTTTGCCTCGTACTCAGAGACGATGGTCCTAAAAGCACCTGGCTGAACGTCGTTTTCCAACATACAGCTCATAGTACATGACTGACAGCCAACACATCTTGTTAGATCTATTGCCATGCCGTAGCGAACACCACTACCGCTAAAGTCCTTTGGTGTTGCCTTTAGCGCAGTCGTAGCGAAAAACAGTCCTGCAGCTGTGATGAAACTGCGACGAGAGTTTAGGGTCTGTTGCATAAGAAATTCTCCTTTCTTTTTAGAAGTTTTTCTTATTTTAACATAGTAAATTTTTTTTCTAAAGTTTATTTTATCTTTTTGCAAAATGTATTAAATTTTGAGAATTTTTGTAGCACTTTGTAAGTAAAATTTGAAGTTAAATTTAAAGAGAAAAAGATAGAAATTTAGCTTCTATCTTTTTTAAATTTATGCTTTGCGGTTTAGCATATAAAGGCGAATGACTTGCTCGGCGGTCATCTTTAAATTTCTAAGGGCATTATCTTTTCGCATGGCTTCTTCAAGACTCATTGGCTCATTTAGTATGCAAAAATAGGCATCTATGCCGTGTTTATGGCAGTCTTTGGCGCACCTTTGCACGCTTCCAGCAAGCGCGATGACTGGCTTATGATGCCTCTTAGCTAGCTTTGCCACGCCAGTTGGGGTCTTGCCCATGGTGCTTTGAAAGTCCATGCGGCCCTCGCCAGTGATGACAAGATCGGCCTTTTTGATCTCATCTTCAAGCGCTATTGTCTGCGTGATGATCTCGATGCCAGGCTTGAGCTTCGCGCCCAAAAATGCCACAAAAGCAAAGCCGAGTCCGCCAGCTGCTCCAGCGCCCTTTTGCGTGTGAAATTTAGTGCCGTTTTTCTCCTTTACAAGGCTTGCAAAGTGCTTTAGCCCATCATCAAGCTGCTTTACCATGCGTCCATTTGCCCCCTTTTGTGGAGCATAGACGTAGGCTGCACCCTTTTGGCCGTAGAGTGGATTATCCACGTCACAGGCTACTAGAAATTCGCACTCTTTTAGCTCTTTTAGCGACCCTTCATCTGAGTACTCACAAATTTGAGCTAGATCTTCACCTTTGCCCTCAAGCAAAGAGCCATTTTTGTCATAAAATTTAAACCCAAGAGCGCTTAGCATACCTATGCCAGCATCATTTGTCGCACTTCCGCCAATACCAATGATAAATTTTCTAGCACCTTTAGCAATGGCATCTTTTATCATCTGACCAAAGCCAAATGTGCTAGTTTTCATAGGATTTCTCTCATCAGGATTTATAAGAGAAAGCCCAGAAGCGCTTGACATCTCAAGTATTGCAATTTCATCTTTTAGGGCATATCTAGCTAAAATTTCAGTGCCAAGTGGATTTTTAACGATGGTGTCTATAAATTTAGCATCAAGTGCGTCAGCCATAGCCTCCACACTGCCCTCTCCGCCGTCAGCTACTGGCTTTACTACGACATCACAAAACTCTTCAAGGGCTTCTTTTATAGCAAGGCCCGCTTCAAGCGAGCTTAGCGAGCCTTTTAATGAATCTATCGCAACTAAAATTCTCATAAAAGCACCAAAGATAGTATATAAACGCTGATCATACCAACAACACCCATGATAAATGTCATCGCTGTTTGTGTGCGATATCCTTGATCTGCGGTCATCTTACTAAAGTTTGTCACTACCCAGAAGTAGCTGTCGTTTGCGTGAGATACGCACATCGCACCAGATGCTATCGCCATGACACAAAGTGCGGCTGAAATTTCACTCGTAAAGCCAAGCGTGTGCATGAGCGAGTTATCAGCGCTAAATGCGCCCATGATAGAGGCTGTCGTGATGATAGCCACAGTCGAGCTTCCCTGAGCGGTTTTTAGCACGGCTGAGATGATGAATGGGAAGAAAATTCCTATCGCTTTTATAGTTGAGGCATTTTCTTTTATGAAATTTACAAAGCCAGCCTCAGTGATGACGTTACCCAAAACACCACCAGCTGCGGTGATAAAGAGTATAGGACCAGCGATCTTTAATGATTCGTTTGTTATATGGTCAAATTCTCTCATCTTTTTAGTTTCAGCTAGTAAAAATACACAAAAGATAACGCCGATAGCTAGAGCGATGATAGGATTACCTAAAAATAAAAATATCTTTGGCAAGAGCGCAGCTTTATCAAGCATGCCTTGTTTTGCCAAAACATCGATCACAGAGCCAACCGCCATGAAAATGATAGGCATGATGATAGGTGCAAGGCTTAAAAATCCGCTAGGCAATTTGCCAAATTTCTTTAAAAGCTCCTCGTAGCTAGCCGTTATCGTAGCGTCAGCCTCTTTGTCACTGATAGTTACGCTTTTAGCGATGCTTTTTGAAAAGAAATAAACAGCTACCAAAACAGGCACTGAAACTACTGTACCCATGATGATGACAAGAAGTAAATTTCCGCCAAGGCCAAGTGTGCCAGCAGCGGCTATCGGGCCAGGAGTTGGTGGGATGAAAACGTGAGAAGCGTATAGACCGCCGCTAAGTGCTACTGACATAGCAACTGGGCTTGCTGAAATTTTCTTATAAAGTGCCTCGCGGATAGAGTTTAAGACGACAAAACCGCTATCGCAAAATACTGGTATGCCAACAACCCAGCCCATTATAAGCATGGCAAGCTCAGGGCGTCTTTGTCCGACTAGCTTTACGACCATGTCAGCTAGCTTTAGCGCAGCTCCCGTTTTTTCAAGCACTGTGCCGATGATCGTTCCAAAGATGATGACGATGCCGATGCTCTTAAATGTGCCACTAAAACCAACGCCTATCATCGCTGGGATCTTGGATAGATCGATACCTGCGACTACTGCTAGCACCAAAGAAATGCTCATAAGTGCCAAAAATGGATGCACCTTGAACTTTGAGATCATAAGGATCATAAGGATGATTGCTATAACAAAACAGACAATCAAAGCTATACCGCTCATGAAAACTCCTTTATTGTGAGATTTTGCTAGTGATTTTAGCAAAATTTGCTTATATTTTTTCTAATATTTTTAAGTTTTTCTATTAGTTAAATTTTTTTCGTTATTTATATAAAATTTACTTCATCTGCCCAAATTTAGCCACTTTATAAGATTAAATTTTTAAGGCTATTTTAAAATAACAAAGCCAAGACCAACCTTGTCAGTGTGCCTATCATAGTCAATCAAGCTCTCGCCGTATCCAGTAAAATACTGCAAATAGCCATAAACACCGGTTGAAAATATCGGAAACATATATGAAAGTTCGGCCGCGCCTTTATTTGTTTTATCAAAATGTAAGTTATTTCTTAGCATTAGGCTAAAAATTTGGTCATTTAGCTTGTAACTAAGCCTTAGATCTCCGTGTCCGATGTAGTTTAAAATTTCTTTATTGTCGTTCTTTTCGCCGATCACGCTCCAAACTCTTGGAGAGATGGTTAAATTTCCATAGGCAAAATCGCCTTGCACATAGGCTCTATTCCAGCTCCTTGAGTTGGTGCCATCTCGTCCATTTGACTCATGCAAGAGTCCAAATTTTAGGTTTTTCACGCCTATTTGCTCTAGGTATTTTGGAGAGGCGAAATTTAAGAAAATTTCAGGCTGATAGTTTGTCTCACGAAAAGGAGCTGATGTTTTTGTTATCTGCCACCAAGAAGTTTGCGTATATGCTGCCACAAGGCTCTCTCTAAGCCCAAAAACGTCGTAAAATAGCGGCTTTGCAAGGCTTATTTGAAACTTCGTCTCAACGCTCTTTCGCCCATCATCTGGGACAGTTTTAGCGTAAGTTACTGGCAAAAGGTAGTTAAATTTATAAAGCTCGATGCCAAGTGCATTTTGTAAATTTTTATCGCTTTTATCTCTTAAAAGATCAGCCTGCTTTAGCTTCGCATCATTTGGTGCTGGCTCGCTTGCTTGCACATTTTGCGCCACTTCTTGCTCGCCTAAAGAGCTTTTGGCTAGCTCTTTATAAATTTGCATCGCAGCCTTTATGTCGCCACTTTGTTCAAGCTCTTGCGCCCTTTTAAAGTCATCCGTCCTGCCTGCCATCAAAAATGTAAGGCTAAGGCTTAGAAGCAATGTAAATTTACTCATTTTTCATCTTTTCATTTGCTATTTTGTACTCTTCTGGGAAATTTACGTTAAAAAACTGCTCTTTATCATCAAAATTTACTATCTTGCACTTGCAGTTTTTTCGTAAAAGTCCGATTTTGTGCTCATTTTTTAGATAAAGCTCTTTGGCTAATGGGGCTAAATTTGGGCTAAAAAAGCCACAAAGCGAGTGGATATGCTCATCATCACCTGCCACAACCATCTCAAATTCATCTTTAAATTTAGCCATCTCGCCAAGACTTACAAGATCAAAAAATGGCATATCAGCTGGGATGATAAAGACGCTATGATCAAAGCTTTTTAGTACAGAGTAAAGCGCTAACATCGGCGAATACTCCTCACCATTCTCATCTTTTATGAGCTTTAGTGGCGGGTTAAATTTCTCAAATTTAGAGCTTACAAAAACCTCATCAAAGACTTTGCTAAATTTAGCGACCTGATAGTGCGTGAGCGTTTCAAATCCCCCAAATGGCAGCAAGGTCTTGTCCTGACCCATGCGCGAGCTCTTGCCACCTGCTAAAATGACGCAAGTTTGCATCTTTTGTCCTTTTAAATTTCAAAAAATTACAAAAGTATAACCAAATTTTCTAACTCATCTTGTTTTAAATTTATTATCACTTAGCAAAGCTTTGCCCTTAAATTTGCAAAAAAAGAGCATTTTGCTGCGAATAAAATTAATTTTTTTACCTCGCTAATCATAAAGCTAGAAAATAACGGCTTACTTTTAAAGGAGATCACATGAGTGAAAGAAATTTACAAATTTTAGGTTGGATAGGCACGTGCTTATCGGTTGTTATGTATTTTTCATACATCCCACAGATAATGGGCAACCTTGATGGCAACAAAAACGCCTTATATACAGCCACTAGCGGCTGCGCTAAACTGCACGATCTGGACAAGTTACGGCCTACTAAAAGCTAAAAAAGACTATCCACTTTCTGCTGCAAACTTCCCAGGCATAATCTTTGGACTTTTGGCAACTATAACAGCGTTTTAATGCGCTAAAAAAGCCGGTAAATTTGTAAATTTATCGGCTAACAAATCTAAAATTTACAAATAAACTAAAATATCAAATTTAAGACAGATCTAAAAGCTAATATGAAATTTTCACAAGGAATTTCATCTCAAGATTAATGTAAGAATATACCGATTACTAGATCGAATTTTACTTTAAAATTTAGCGGCAAGATTTTAAGATAGATTTGGATGTTGTGACGAAATTTTCACACAAGATAAAACACGTAGTTTATCGAAGTGTGAAAATTTCTAACTCATTCAAAGATACTTAAAAGCTAACGCCTATAAGTCCCTTGGATCGGCGATTTTACCTGCTATCGCACTCGCCGCTACAACTGCCGAGTTAGCTAGATAAATTTCACTCGTCCTATCGCCCATACGGCCGACGAAATTTCTATTTGTCGTTGAGATGCAGCGTTCATTTGCGCCCAAAATGCCCATATATCCGCCAAGACAAGCACCACATGTTGGGTTGCTCACAACTGCGCCTGCTTCTATGAAAATGTCGATAAGTCCCTCTTTTTCAGCAGCCCTTGCGATTTTTTGCGTCGCTGGAGTGATGATGAGCCTTGTTTTGCGGGCTACTTTTTTGCCTTTTAGGATCTGCGCTGCGATACGAAGGTCGCTTAGACGGCCATTTGTGCATGAGCCGATAAATGCCTGATCGATAGCTAGATCGTCGCGAACCGCCTGTCTTACGCTCTTGCCGTTGCTTGGCAAAAATGGATATGCGATGACTGGATCAAGGTTTGTGACATCTATCTCTAAAATTTTATCGTATTTTGCGCCCTCGTCTGAGTAGAAAAATTTTGGTTTATCGCGTAAATTTTTATCTTTTAAAAACTCTTTTGTGATCTCATCAACCGCGATGATACCGCTCTTTGCGCCAGCTTCGATCGCCATGTTACACATTGAAAATCTATCATCCATGCTAAGTCCCTCTATCACCTCGCCGCTAAACTCAAGCGCCTTGTAAAGTGCGCCATCAACGCCTATTTGGCGGATGATCTCAAGGATGAGGTCCTTGCCATAGACGTGCTTATCAAGCTTGCCTTTAAAGACGACTTTGATGCTCTCAGGCACTTTAAACCAGTTTTTGCCAGTGATCATCGCATAAGCTAGGTCGGTGCTACCCATGCCGGTGCTAAATGCTCCAAGAGCGCCGTGCGTACAGGTGTGGCTGTCTGCGCCAATGATGACGTCGCCTGGGATGACTAGCCCTTTTTCAGGCAAAATCGCGTGCTCGATACCCATATCTTTTTCGTCAAAATAGTTTTTAAGGTCGTGTTTGTAGGCAAATTCGCGTGAAATTTTGGCTTGATTTGCGCTTAGGATGTCCTTTGTCGGGATGTAGTGGTCCATCACGATGGCAAAGCCGTCTGGGTTAGCTAGCTTTTTAGCGCCACTTCGCTCAAACTGCTTGATCGAGATAGGCGTCGTGATGTCGTTACCTATGATCATATCGATCTTGCTTTCTATGATCTCTCCTGCGCTTACCTCTTTGCCAACGTGATCTGAAAATATTTTTTCTGTGATGGTTTGTTTCATAAATTTCCTTTAAATTTTGAGGCGATTTTAACGAAATTTGTATAAAAAGATATTTAGCCAGCGCTTTAAATCACTATAAATTTGACAAAAAATTTATGCTAAAAATTTGGACAGATAAGATTTGCAAGATAGTATTTTCTTTTTTATATATTTTAAAATTATAATTTAAGCAATTAAAATAAATTCAACGTCAAATTTAGCCTTAAATTTCATTCTAAATCCCTAAAATACTATGTTTATTACTTTGGATAATTAAATTAATAAAATTTAGCAAAATTTATCATAACAAGCGTTATTTAGCTACTTTTTGCCATTTTTTCTTAAAAATAAAAATTAAGAGATATTGTTTAACTTTTATTATAAAATACGCCGAAAATTTTAAAAGGATTTAAGATGAAAAAACTTTTTTCTAGCTTGTCTAACAAGATAGCCTTTTTGCTGACAGCTTGGATGCTAGTAGGCATAGGCATATTTTTTAGCATAAACTACTCAAATTCCAAATCGGAAAAAATTCAGTCTTACAACAATGTGCGCAAAACTGGGCTAAAATCGACGATGTATTTTGTCGATGAGTTTTTAAAGTCAAGACTTCACATGGTGCAAACCTTTGCAAAAGAGCTCGAGGATAAAAAACTCTACGCTAACAGGGACGATATAGCTGAGGTGCTAAAGGGTGCGTTTGTCATTTCGCCATTTGACGCGCTATTTGTAGGCTATGCAGATAACGGCAACGTCATCAAGACTGATCTTTTGAAAAACAACCAGCCATTTTTGATACCAAATTTTGACGGTCGCACAAGAGCTTGGTTTCAGGGTGCTAGCAGTAGCGGCAAGCCTGGATTTTCAGAGCCATACATAGATGTCACGACAAAGAATTTAACCATCACAGCCTACGCTCCTATCTTTGATAGCAACCATAAGCTTGTAGCAGTAATTGGTGCAAATATCTTCTTAAACGGCCTTAGCGAAGAGCTCTTAGAGATAAAAACAACTAAAACCTCAAACATCATGATTGCCGACGACAACGGCAAAGTGATAGTTCATCCTGATATAAATTTGATCACAAAAGAAGATGAAAACTAC
>JAHADO010000045.1 GCA_018375265.1 Campylobacter concisus
AATGAAAAAAAATTTGTGACATTTTTGGGTTATTTTATCAACTACTATGCTATTTTGATGAACAAAAACTTAAAATTTTAAAATTTATATAGATAAATATAAAAATTTTCACACATTTATAAAAAATTTACACATTATTAACCCCTAAACTTAGGCTTTTCTTAAGGGTATTGTACCAAAGTACAATATAACTAAATTTTTTTCTTAGCTAAAATCTTGATATAGATCAATAAAATCCAAAGGGAGGCACTAAGATGCAAAAGTTAGGCGTTATCAAAAATATCCTAGGCGGTGAAATCGTAGCTGTTGATAAAAGTGGCAACGAAAGAGTCTTGAAGGTGGGCGATAGCATTTTTGAAGGCGAAACGATAAAGGCTAATGGCTCTGCAAAAGCAGTGATCGCAGCAAACGACGGCAAAGAGGTCAGCTTGCAAAATGGCGAAAGTCTGAGCCTAGATAAAGAGGCAAATGCACTTAGTGACAACCCAGAGATAGCCTCTATCCAAAAAGCCTTACTAAACGGTGCAAACATCACAGACCTTGAAGAGACTGCAGCTGGTGGCAACCCAGCAGGTGGCAATGCTACTGGAGATGGTGTGAGTTTGGGAGCTGCTAGCTTTGCTGAGGGCGGACACTACTCAAATATCAATGAAAACTATAGAAATTTAACCGACGCAAATAGAGCTTTTCAAACTCCAGAAAACTCAATAGGCGGCTATAACGATGCAGGCACAGATGCGGATACGACAACTCCTATCTCACCAGCTACACCTGTCACGCCGAGTACCCCAGTAACGCCAACAACTCCGAGTACTCCAAGCACTCCTGGCGTCACCGTAACTCCAGGTACCCCTTCACCTGCCAATCCTCCAGTCATCACGCCTCGTCCTGGCGCAGTAGAGATCACTACTAGCATCGATCCTGCTACTAGCGAGGTAAGAGAGAGCGGCGCAGGAGCAAACGGCGAGGGCGGACGCTATCTTGTTTATAAACTAGGTCTATCAGGCACTCCGGTAAGCCCAAGTGGCGAGACCACAGATCTAGGTTTAAATTTCCTCGGTGGCACTAGAGGAGAGGATTATTCAAACGTTGTTGAATACTCGACTGACAATGGTGCGACATTTCATCCACTATCAGGCTACACGATAACTGGTGTAAATATAGAAGATATCTCAAAAGTGCAAGTAAGGATAAAGGTGCTTGATGATAACGGCCAAGACACCACAAAAGGTCCTTTACATCACAACCAAAACGAAGGTGACAATACTGGCCCTCAAATCATGACTATCGACAACGTACAAAAAACTGATATGGTTGATAATTTTGCTGTATTTAAAGAGGGTGTAAAACTAAGTGTCACACCAAGCAGTAGTTATCTGCTACCAACAACTAATGCAAATATGGCTGAAGGCAAAATAATAGATAATGACGACAACATCGAGCTAAATAAAGATATCAAAGGCAATATCGCAAACCATACAAATTTAAATACAAATGATGGTGATGATACGGTTAGCATAAAAGCAAATTTAGAGAATTTACACTTAAATACCGGCTCTGGTAACGACGTGGTAAATTTTGATAAAGAGGTTACTATTAGCGGCACAGCAAATAGTGGCTCAAATGCTAATAGTACAAGCATAGATCTTTATAGTGGCGATGATGTGGTAAATATCAATGCTGATCTTAGTATATTTAAGGCTGAGATCAAACTTGGCGCGTATACTCCTAGCTCAAGCAATAGCGCTCGCGACGAAGCAGGAAATAACACTTTAAATATCAATGCAAATATCCTTGGCAAAGAAACATTTAAAGTTATAGACCCTAGTATCCACAACAGCTGGTACAATGATAACCGCATCCACACAGGTGACGGCGATGATGTGGTAAATGTAAAAGATGGTGTGAGGATAGAAAGAGTAAATATCCAGATGGATACTGGTAGTAATACTTTTAAAGCAAACAATGTAACCATGACAGATGCTTGGGTAGATCTAGCGATAGATACTCTGAGGCAAGAGATGTAAATACTATGGAGATATCAAACTCTACGCTAACAAATGTAAATTTAAATAGAGAGTCACAAGATGCAGTGCTAGGATATCAAAGTCTAAAACTAGATAATAACAAAGGCGAGAGCGTTACAGCTTATGCAAAAGACCTACTTGAAGTAAAAGGCAATAATGATGGCAATAGTCACTATGAAACTGGATCATTTAGCTCAGCTCACGTTATAGCAGATGGTATAAGTATAGGTCAAGCAGGCTTTAGCAATAAAACAGGTGTTGATTTTACAGCTGATATATCAAATTTAACAGCTAAAACTCGTGTGTGGGTAGGTAGCTATGGTGAAAGTAATGATACGATAAATTTTAAAGGTAACAACATCTTAAATAACCTTGAGGATTCAAGTAGTGCTGATATAGATACAAGAGGTGGCAACGATACTATAAATTTTGAAGGCAAAAACGTAGCTGGCGCCATCAATATAAATACTGACGCTGGCAATGACACCATAAATATCGGCGGCGAAACTAAATTTGGCGGAACACATGAAAAATATGTATTTAAAAGCGTTCAGTTTTCTAGTATAAGAATGGGCGATGGCGACGATACGATAAATATCGACAAAGGCGCTGAGCTAAAAAGCACTACCATAAGAATGGGCGATGGCGACGACGTTGTAAATTTAAATGGTAGTTTAAAACATGCTGGTGGTACATACTGGGATGGCTCAAGTACTATTGATCTAGGTAGTGGCAACGATATCATACATATCGGCAAGGACGCAGAGATAAATGCAGATGGCATGACTAGTGCTGGTGGTGAGTATAAAAAAGAGCATGGCGGCATAGTTATCCAAGGTGGAGCAGGTACTGATACGCTAGATATTGCTGGAAATATCGACTTTAGCAAGGTAGCTGGCTTTGAAAAGGTTAGTCTTGGCGGAAGCGCAAACAACGTAACACTAAATTTAACACTAGATGACGTGCTAAATATCACTCGTGGAAACCTTAATAACACCCTTAGGATAGATGGCGAGGCGGGTGATCAAGTAGATATGTCAGCCTTTAGCAAAGGTGGGGTAAATTCTGAAGGATATACAGAGTACTCAGCTACGTCTAATGGTACGACATTTACCATCGAAATAAAAGACGAAATAGTTTCCTAATCAAATTTCATGCCCTAGTCTAAAAAACTAGGGCAAATTCTTACAAAATTTCAAAATTTAGTACCATAGTACAATTTACAAAGCTCTTTCAAGATATTAAAATACGTTCAAAATTTTTAGATAAGGAAACAACATGGCAACAAGGATAGGCGTTATAAAAAGCATCTCACAAGGATCAAGCGTAATCGCAACTGCAAAGGATGGCACACAAAGAGTGTTAAAAGTAGGCGATGAAATTTTTCTTGGTGAGACTATACAGACAACTGATTTTGACTCAAAAGTAGTCATAACTGCAAACGATGGCAAAGATATCGCGATCATCGGAAAAGATACCCTAAATTTAGACAAGAGCGTAGCTCACAACGATAGCTTTGGCGACGATAGCGTAGCTGATGTAAGCGCTATCCAAAAAGCACTTCTTGATGGTGCAAACATCACTGATCTTGAAGAGACAGCAGCTGGTGGTAATGCAGCAGCTGGAGCTGGTGGAGATGGCGTAAGCTTAGGTGCTGCAAGCTTTGAAGAGGGCGGACACTACTCAAACATTACTGATGATTATAGAAACTTACCTGATTCAAATAGAGCTTTTCAAACTCCAGAAAACTCAATCGGTGGCTACAATGATGGCAATGACGCGGGCGATGCAACTCCTGTTGCCCCAGTCATATCTCCAATCAGTGTTGATATCAAAACTTTAACTGATGATCTTGGCACTATAACTGGTGATTATAGCTTAGACGCGCCAAGCGTACCTCGCACAAATGACGCTACTCCAACCATAAGTGGCACAGTTGAGCCTACTGCTGTAAGAGCTGTTGTTAGCGTGCTTGATAAGAACGGACACGAAGTCTTTACAAAAACTCTAAATCCAAGCGATTATGCTGATGGTAAATTTAAATTCACAACTAATGAGTTAAGTGTAAATGGTAGCCATGATGGCGATTATAAAGTAGAGATAACAGCTACAGGAAGAGATGGCAAGACTGCAACTGATAGTGGTAGCTTTGTACTTGATACGCTTGCAAAAATAACTATAAACGTTGAAACAGAGATGAGCCTTGTAAAAGAGTCTGAGATGAGTAGCGGACTAAAAGGAAATTTCTGGTTTAACCACATCTATGAGCCAGGCGTAAGCGGTACTGAGCTAAGACCTTATGCCTTTAAAAACTCTTCATACGCACACGATGGTATGAAACAAAATGACTTCATAGAATACTATACAAACAATACCAAGCCTTGGGCAAGTTTTAAAGCAAAAGAGCTAAATTTTCAACAAGGCGAAGGTGGCGATAGAGATAATTTAAAAACTGATCCAGGTGCAGTCTCAGGACTTGATGGTGCTCATAACAGCACATTTGTGCGCGGAGCAAGAGATCTTGACGGAAATTTAATAACTCCAAACAGTGAGTGGGTAGCTCCAAATTTTAAAGCACTTAAGTACTTCATTGATAACGCAAAAGGCAGCGATATAGATATCCTAAGAGATGCTCCTAATGGTAAAAACACAACAGCTGGTGCGATGGTAAATTTAAAAGGTACTATGTATCTTGAGCCAGGGGATTATAAATTTGACGCAAAAGGCACTGATGATAGCGTGAGATTTAAGGTTGATGGCGTTACTATGGTTGATTATGACACTATCCACTCAGAAAATAGAGCCACAGTTACAACTTTACACGTTGATAAAGCAGGTTACTACGACTTTGATATGACCTATGCAAACTACGTTTTTGAAGGCGTGTTAAAACTAACTGTTTCAAAAGATGGCGGACCTGAGAGCATACTTGGCTCAGAGGCAAGTGGCATAAAACTAAATTCAACCGACTTTGACAGCTATGTAGATACGGTAACAAGAAATGTCTATAAAGTAACTCAAAAGATCACAGGAACTGTTGATAATGTAGAAGATGGACAGATCGTAACTGTCACATCAAGCACAGGCGAGAGCCATACAGCTAAAGTGGTAGATGGCAAATATGAAGTTGAGTTTAAAACAAGCGATCCAAAAGCGACATACACAGCTAAGGTTAGCGACCTTGTAGGCAACGAGGCGCAGGCATCATCAACTAAGCTAAATGTCGCTAACACAGACCTAATAGATGCGACCGATGATGATGCAAGCAGTGTAAGTGCGAATACAAATACAGGTATAAACGACGCAACTTAATATTATAAATATACAACTGATGATATCGCTCAAACTGATAAATTTTCATCTAATGCACCACTACCAGTACTAAGCGATAAGACTCCGACATTTACGGGCAGCATAGATAGCAGCGCAACTAAAGCTATCATCACTGTTCTTGATAAAAATGGACATGAAGTCTTTACAAAAGAGCTTAGCCAAAGCGAATTTGCAAATGGTAAATTTGAAGTCACATCTGATAACTTAGAGGATGGCAACTATAACATCAAAGCAACTGCTGTCTTTTCAAATGGCGACAAGAGCACAATAGTTAGCGAATTTGTAGTTGATAAAACACCAGTTACTATAGAAAACATCAAGATCATCGAAAATGATGGCGAGGGACTACACCATACGCTTAAATTTAACCTCAAAAACTATGAGGATGGCGATAAGATCGAGAGTATAAAAATCGTAACAGCTGACGGAACTACTAACGTAATCTCTGTTGGCACTACTAAGCCAACTAATGGCGTGCTAAGCTTTGAGTACGATCATAAGATAAAACTAGGCGATAAAATAGAAGTTGAGATGACTGATAAGGCTGGCACAAAATATACTCACGTAAATGAAATTTTAGTTCCAACTATGACGCAGTTTGAAAACGGCAACGACACAACTACAAATGCAAATAATCGCTCAGCTGAGAAGTTGTGGGGCACTATGGAGATGAGCGAAGATGGCCTTAGAGCTGATGGCTCAAGGATCGTTTCAAATGACGCTATCCCATACCTAAGAGCTGTGATCCCAGAAGATGCAACTGCAGGCAATGCTAGCGACAATCAAACTGTAAGTGAGTTTTTAAATAGTGGTAGAGGCATAACATGGGGCACTGGCGATGTTAGATTTGTAGCAACTAACGTTGATAGAGGTGTTTCAAAAGAGCTATTATCTCAATCGATAGAAAAACCAATAGGCAATGTAACGCCTGATCACTACAATAGACTTACAGGCTATAACAACAGACTTGACGGCTATGGCAAGATGGCTGATGGCGTTTATAAAATTTCTATCGATGGTAAGTATCAAGGCGGTGATGAGCTACTTCACAACTCTATTCAATTTACGATCGACGCAACAGCTGCAACGATAAATGACTCAAAATTAAGCTATGATGCAGCGACTGGTAAAACAACATGGAGTGGAATTTTAAGTGAAAATGGAGTTGGCGCAAGCTATACGCTAAAAGAGCACTTTGAAGAGGCGGTAAAAGGTATAGCTCTAAAAGATAGTATCACACTAAGAGGTGCTGATGGACACATCATAGCTGCAAATTCTGTAACGCTTGATGAAAATGGAAATTTCGAAGCAGTGTTTAACGGCGATGTAAAAGCAAGCGATGTCTATCTACAAATTTCTGATATCGCTAAAAATACAAGAGTAGTTGCAGACAATGACAATGATAACGTGATCACAACTACTGAAGGTAATGACATCATCAATGTTGGAAATGGCGATAACATCATACACGCAGGACGCGGTGAAAATGAAATTCGCACAGGCAATGGCAACAATGTAATCATAACTGGCGATAACAACGACGTCATAACCACAGGAAGTGGTAACGACTACATCGACGCTGGCAGAAGTGGCTATACTGGCGCAAACAAAGGCGATCTAGTAAATGCTGGCGCTGGCAATGATAAGGTTGTATTTACTTTTGATAATCCAAGAGCAGCTCTATCTCAAAGTCTAGATGGCGGAGAGGGCACAGATACGCTTATCATGCGTCCAGTGGCAAAGGATGGCACTATCGACTTTGATAAGATAGATAATAAGTCTTTAACTAATGCGATCAAGAATTTTGAAGAGATCCAGCTTGGCATGGATGAGCATGGCAATGACAACCAAGATGTTAAGCTACTAAATTTAAAAGCAGATAATGTATTTAGCATCACTGATGATGTAAATACTATCTTAAAAATAAGCGGCGACAACAAAGATAGCGTTTCATTAAAAGGATTTACTGAGGCTACAAATCAAAGTGGTGTTGAGCATGGATATACAAGATATGAGGGTCAAACAAGCTCAGACACTCCAAAAACTATCTATATAGATGTCGATAACGATATAAACAAACAACTTGTATAAAATTTGGGCTTTTTAGCCCAAATTCTTCTTTTAAATTCCTATTTTTACTCCTAAAAAACGCCTTTAAAACCATCTTTGTACCAAAGTACAATATACAAATTTAATAAAAAATATTAGAATAAATCAAAAAATAAAAGTAAGGAATAAAGATGGCAGCTGTAGCCGGCAAGGTAAAAAGCGTCACATCTGATGTTGTAGCGATAGATAAAAACGACCGTGTAAGAGTTCTAAACGTAGATGATGAGGTTTATATAGGAGAGAGCATAAAAGGCGAGAGCCAAAGTGCTAGTGTGACTATCACAGCAGTGGATGGTAGCGACATATCTCTAAATGGATATGACACGATATGGCTTGATAGTAGCGTGGTAAGTGCTGATACTAGCGCTGAAAATAGTATCGATACTGATGCACTTTTTAGAGCGCTTCTTGGAGAAAACTACGCTGAGATACTTGATCAGATGAATGAAAAAGTAGAAGATATGTTTGCAAAAACGCAGCCAAATGAGGCTGAAAATGGCTCAAATAGCCTTGAGAGCAGTGAAAATTTAGCGCACAAGCATAGCACAAATGATGAGATTTTATCTGACTCAAACGAGCTAAAAGTAGATAACTCTTATGAGCATGCAAATTTTGACGCAACTACGATATATATCGAGATCGATAACGATCTAAATAAACTTTCATAAATTTGAGCCTCTTGGCTCAAATTTCTTATCCTAAAATTTAACTAACATCTCTTATAATAAGCCAAAATTTACAAAAGGAAAACGATGAAAAAAATTCTAATCATCGCAGGCTCTTGCAATAGCGGCACAGCAGGGCTTCAGGCTGATATAAAGACATGCGCTAGGTTAAATTGTTACAGCGCAACGGCGGTTACTTCGTTAGTTGCTGAGACCACAGACGCGATAAAAAGCGTAGTTTGTCTTGAGCCTAGCTTTGTTAAAGACGAACTTAGCACGCTTGCGGATGAATTTAGCTTTGATGCCATAAAGATCGGCATGCTCTTTAGCGAGGAGATAATGGACGTGGTGCATGAGTTTTTGCTCGCTCAAAAGTGCAAGATCGTGCTTGATCCAGTCTGCGTCTCAAAGAGCGGTCACAAGCTCATAAAAGATA
>JAHADO010000046.1 GCA_018375265.1 Campylobacter concisus
CAAATAGCAAACTGCTTGCAAATCTTTGAGTAAGTCCCCTAACTTCTAACATTATTTTTCCTTGAATTTATTTTTTGCGATTTTGCCTAAAATTTGATTAAAAAGCCATTTGCTACTTTAGCCTAAAATGCCCCGTGATCTTGTAGTTATAAAGTATGTTTTCTTCCTGCACGCCAGAGCCGATATTGTGGATGACAAGCGGCGCTTGGCCTTCAAATTTATCTGAGATCACGCCGATGTGAGGTAGATTTCTTGGTAGCATCCATGTGACAATATCCCCTGGCAGAAATTTATCATCTCTAACCTCAAAACCTTTTCTTTTTAGATAGGTAGCGATGTTTAAAACGCGCCTGTGATCGATGTTTTTATCAGCCTTTTTAAGTCCCCATTTTTTAGGATATCTTGCGAAATTTCTACTCATATCTTCAAAAATAAGCCTTTGCAGATCCATATCCTGATGACGTAGCGCCCTTACCACAACGTCGGTGCAAACGCCCTTTTTGATATCCACGTCGCCCATTGGGTAAGCAAGCCTTTCATAGCTTGGATCATAACTTAGCGTCACGCCGATCTGCGACCTAGCGTCATTTACAAATTTACTCGCCGAAAAAGCAAAAATTTGCGTGGCAAAAAGAGCTAAAAGTAGAAAATTCTTCATTTTCTACTTTAAAAGCATAGTTTTTAAGATGCGTTTTCCTATCTCAACGCCTGGTTGATCGTATGTGTTGATGCCTAGCATGATACCAGTGGCCGAGGTTAGTAGCTCATAGTAAAAAATGAGCCAGCCAGCATGAAACTCATCAAGCCTCTCAAGCGTGATAGTATCGACACTTATGCCCTCTTGCACCAGCGCCATAGCAGTCGCGTCGCACTGCAAATTTATAAGCTCATTTAGGCTTAGACCCGCCACAAAATCGCACTCTTCAAGCCCTTTTAGGCTTAAATTTGGGATAGTCTTGTCGCTTGCGTGATCTTTTATCTTTATAAACGTCACGCTCTTATCTTTTACGCCGTCCATGATAAGCTGCAAAAAGCTGTGCTGATCGCGGCTGCCGACAAGTCCAACTGGCGTAAGGCCGACCCTTTTATAGCCTCTTTTTTTACCAAGGCTCTCCGCCCAAAGCTGCACGTACCAGTCGTTAAATTCAAAAAATCTATCGCAATAGCTAAAAATGACATTTATGCTGGCATTTCTGCTAGTGGCGTAGTGGTAGGCTTTAGCGACTATGGAGCTATCTTTTTGCTCGATGTATTGCTTTTTGCAAGCAAGCGCGCCCTCCAAAAGTGCCTTTATATCGTAGCCACAGATACCAAGAGGCACAAGGCCGATCGCACTTAGCACGCTAAATCTCCCGCCAACGTTTTTTGGGATATTAAAAAATTTGATCCCATTTTCTTTGG
This sequence comes from Campylobacter concisus, assembly GCA_018375265.1. Lineage (GTDB taxonomy): Bacteria > Campylobacterota > Campylobacteria > Campylobacterales > Campylobacteraceae > Campylobacter_A > Campylobacter_A concisus_AB. The sequence goes on from JAHADO010000046.1 coordinate 1,402, forward strand.
CGAAATTTTCTAAATTTGTCCCAGGATCAGTTATGATGAGGAAATTTTTACCTAAATTTTGAGGCTTAAAGTCATCAAGCAAGCACTTAAAAATAGTGATCGTCTCGATCGTGTTGCCTGATTTTGAGCTTATTACAAAAAGTGTCTCGTCAAAATTTAGCCCACTAAGCGTGCTTTTGTAGCTGCAAGGATCGACGTTATCTAAAAATAAAAGCTCTCTTTTTATCCCCTTTGTGCCTTCAAGCATCGATTTTAACGCCTTTACGCCAAGACTGCTGCCACCAATGCCAACAAGTACTACATTTTTGATATGAGCTAGCCCCTTTTCATACTCTTCGATCTCGCCAAGCAAATTTTGCCCAAGCACTGGCAAGTGGTAGTAGCCTATCTCGCCGCTTTCGTATTCGTCGTTTATGCGTTTGGCGTAAGAGTCGATGACCTCGCTGCTTGCAAAGTTAAATTTAAATGAAGTTTCTATCATTTACTGCGCTCGTAAAAGAAATTTGTAGCCTCGACAAAGCCATCGATGCTACCGCAGTCAAATCTCTTGCCCTTAAATTTATAAGCTAGCACCATGCCATCTTTTGCCTGCGTTTTTAGCGCGTCTGTGATCTGAATTTCGCCGTTTTTTCCTGGTTTTGTTCGCTCTAAGATATTAAAAATATCTGGCGTTAAGATGTAGCGCCCAATTATCGCTAAATTTGTCGGAGCCTCGGCAGGATCAGGCTTTTCAACCATATCATCAACCATTATAAGATCATCTTCTATAAACCTACCACTTACGACGCCGTAAGATTTGGTCTGCTCTTTTGGCACCTCCATCACGGCAACAACGCTGCAGCGGTACTTTTCATAAATTTTAACCATCTGAGAAAGCACGCCCTCGCCGTTTTCATTTATACATAGATCATCTGCCAAAATAACTCCAAATGCTTCATCTCGAACTAGCGTTTTACCCGTATAAATAGCGTGTCCAAGCCCTTTCATAGCATTTTGTCTAGTAAATGAAAACGTACATGAATTCATCAAATTTCTAACTTCGCTAAGCAGTGACTCTTTTTGGCTGCCTGCGATCTCTTTTTCTAGCTCGTAGCTGATGTCAAAATAGTCCTCAAGCGCCCTTTTTCCGCGTCCTGTGACAAAGGCCATATTATCCATGCCAGCCTCAAGCGCCTCATCAACGCCGTAGTGAATGAGCGGTTTTGTAAGGATCGGCAACATCTCTTTTGGGAGCGATTTTGTAGCTGGTAAAAATCTCGTTCCATATCCAGCCGCTGGAAATAGGCAAGTTTGTATCATTTTAGTCCTTCGTGAAAAATTGCAAAATTCTACTATCTTTTCCTTAATAATATAAATTTGTCTGAATTTACAAGGCTTTAATTAGCAAATTGATAAGATTTTTAAAATTTTTAAAAAAGAGCAAATTTGCAGACGATTGATAGGATTTTCAAAGCCCAGCTTGATATAAAAAAGTCAAATTTCTTAGCATTTTTGTGCCCGATAAGCTCGTTTAAAAGCTTGCACGAACACCTAAAAGAGGAGCATTTTAAGGCTGTTCACGTAGTTTGGGCGACAAGGGAGTTAAACAAATACGGCCAAATCGTTGAAAATCAAAGCGATGATGGCGAGCCAAAGGGCACTAGCGGCCAGCCAAGCCTAAACGCGCTAAGAGGAGCGGGGCTTATAAACGTTGGGGTCTTGATAGTTCGCTACTTTGGCGGGATAAAGCTTGGCACTGGAGGGCTTGTTAGAGCCTACTCAGGGGCTGTAAATGAAGCTATAAATGAAGCCATAAAAGATGGTGGCGTGATGAAATTTGAGATAAAAGATGAGGTTAAATTTTTTACACCATTTGCGCTGATGAGCCGCTTTGAGCACTATTTTGCCACTAAAAATTTAAGCGAGTTTGAAAGAGAATTTAATGATCTTGGAGCGATTTGGAGCGTAAATTTAAACGAAGCCGAGTTTGCTGAGCTATTTAAATTTTGTAAAGAATTTGAAGCAAGCGAGTTTAAATTTCTAGCCTTGCCACTTGGCAGCAAAGCGCTGTTTATTTATTAATTGTAAAATCGCACAAATTTAAAAAGAAAGTAAAAAATGGAAATTTGGAACGACATTTATAACCACTTTAACCCAGTCGCTTTTAGCCTCTTTGGCTTTAGCGTGCACTGGTATGGGCTTATGTATATTTTAGCCCTTGTTTTAGCACTTGCCATGGCAAAGTATCTCGTTAAAAAAGATGATATCCCTATCTCAAATCAACTTTTAGACAACTACTTTTTTTGGGTAGAGATAGGTGTTATTTTAGGCGCTAGGCTTGGCTGGGTTTTAGTTTATTCTGGCGAAGTGGGATATTATCTAACGCAGCCTTGGCAAATTTTTAATCCAATCCACAACGGCGAGTTTATAGGAATTCGCGGCATGAGCTATCACGGCGCTGTGGTTGGCTTTTTGTTAGCGACAGTTTTATTTTGCAAAAGATATAAGCAAAACGCTTGGCAGTTGCTTGATCTGTGCGCCATCTGCATACCTTTTGGCTACACCTTTGGCAGGATAGGAAATTTCTTAAATCAAGAGCTTTTTGGCAGGGTTACAGACGTGCCTTGGGCGATAAACGTCTTTGGTCAGCCAAGACATCCAAGCCAGCTTTACGAGGCATTCTTAGAAGGTTTAGTTATTTTTGTCATTTTATTTTTATATAGAAAATATAAGAAATTTAATGGCGAGCTCATAGCACTTTACGCCATTTTATACACATTTGCAAGATTTATTTGTGAATTTTACAGAGAGCCTGATTCTGGACTTGGATTTATTATTTTTGGTCTATCAATGGGGCAAATTTTATCACTTATTATGTGTGGGTTCGGAATTTTTGTCTATATTAAACTCTATAAGAGTTTTACGAAAATTTAATGTCAATATTTAAAATTTATTAAAGTAAAGTTCTGATAACATTAGCTTTATCAATTAATGCTAATGTTTAAATTAGTATTAAGAAATGATAACTTATTTCAAATTTCTTAGGAGGGCTCATGACCGGGCTTATAGAAGGTTTTTTGGGGAAACGGTCGGACGGCAAAAAAAGCCGCACTCCAGCCGCTTGGGATAGATGGCAAAGTATTACAGGATTTATTCTAGCCTGTTTCATATTGTGCCATATGGTTTTTACTTCTACTATACTACTTGGCAAAGACGCATTTAACGCTGTCGTAGGATTTGCAGAGGCTAAATTTTTATTTGGCGAGGCTACTTGGTGGATCACAAATGTTATAGCTGCTGTTATCTTTGTAGTTTTTGTTACTCACGCCTTCTTGGCCATGAGAAAATTTCCTGCAAATTACAGACAATATCTAATGTTTAGAGGCCATAAAGACCGCATGAAGCACCTTGATACCACACTTTGGTGGTTCCAGTTTTTAACAGGCTTTGCTCTATTTTTTGCAGCAAGCGCCCACCTTATAGATATTATCTTTGGCGGACACATCACTGCTGACAAGTCAGCACTTGCTTTTCACAAACTAGAAATTTTCTACTTCGCACTACTTGTTTTCATGGTCGTTCACGCTAGCGTTGGCATGTACCGCTTATATGTCAAATGGGTAAGCATTGATGGCGTAAATAAACACGAAATGTTTGCCAAAAGAAACAAGGCAAAGACAGTTGTATTTGTCATTTATGGCATACTTGCTGTGATCGCACTAATCGCCGATTTCGTGTGGATCAGCCATTAAAAAGGAGCTAGAAGATGAATGTAAAATATTATGACGCATTGGTAATTGGTGGCGGTCTAGCTGGTCTTAGAGCTGCTGTGGCTGCTGGAGAAAAGGGCTTAAGCACCGTAGTTTTGAGCCTCATCCCTGTAAAACGCTCTCACTCTGCTGCTGCACAAGGCGGCATGCAAGCAAGCCTTGGTAACTCTAAAATGAGTGAAGGCGATAACGAAGATGTACACTTTGCTGATACAGTAAAAGGTAGCGACTGGGGTTGCGACCAGCAAGTTGCACGTATGTTTTGTCAAACTGCTCCAAAAGCTATCCGTGAGCTTGCAGCTTGGGGCGTGCCTTGGACTAGGATCACAAAAGGCGAAAGAAGCGCTATCATCAACGCTCAAAAGACAACTATCGTTGAAAAAGAAGAGGTTCACGGACTTATCCACTCACGTGACTTTGGTGGTACAAAAAAATGGAGAACCTGCTATACAGCTGATGCAACTGGTCACACCATGCTTTTTGCTGTTGCAAACGAAGCGCTTAAACATAATGTAGAAATTCACGACCGCAAAGAGGCGATCGCTTTAATACATCAAAACAATCGCTGTTACGGCGCGATCGTTCGTGACCTTGTAAATGGTGAGATCACAGCTTATGTTTCAAAAGGCACACTTATAGCAACTGGCGGTTATGGTAGAGTTTATAAACACACTACAAACGCTGTTGTTTGCGAAGGTATCGGCGCTGCGATCGCACTTGAGACTGGCGTAGCTCAGCTTGGTAACATGGAAGCTGTTCAGTTTCACCCAACTCCGATCGTCCCATCTGGCATTCTTTTAACAGAAGGCTGCCGTGGTGATGGCGGAATTTTACGTGATGTTGATGGATACCGCTTTATGCCTGATTATGAACCAGAGAAAAAAGAGCTAGCTAGTCGTGACGTCGTTAGCCGCCGTATCATGGAGCACATCCGCTCAGGCAAAGGTGTGCCTAGCCCTTATGGCTATCACGTTTGGCTTGATATCTCTATCCTCGGACGCGAGCACATTGAGAAAAATTTACGTGACGTTCAAGAAATTTGCGAAATTTTTAACGGCATCGATCCTGCTGACACTGAAGTATATACTGACGAGACAGGACATCAGCGTGGCAAAGGCTGGGCGCCGATCCTACCTATGCAGCACTACTCAATGGGCGGCATCAAGACAAAACCAACTGGCGAGAGCCCAACACTAGCTGGTCTATTTAGTGCTGGCGAGGCTGCTTGCTGGGATATGCACGGCTTTAACCGCCTTGGTGGTAACTCAGTTTCTGAGACAGTTGTCGCTGGTATGATCGTTGGTGATTATTTTGCAGATTATTGCGCTAGCCACGAGATCGAGATAAACACAGTTGATATCGAGAAATTTGTTAAAAAACAAGAAGATTATTTAAATAGCCTCGTCACAAAAGAGGGTAAATTTAACGTCTTTGACATCAAAAACAAGATGAAAGAGGTAATGTGGGAGCACGTTGCGATATTTAGAACAGGCAAAGGCCTAGAGCTTGCTGTTAAAGAGCTTGAAGCACTCTATAAAGAGTCACTTGATGTAAAAGTAAGCAACAAAGCACTATTTGGCAACCCAGAGCTTGAAGAGGCTTACCGCGTGCCAAAGATGCTAAAACTAGCACTTTGTATCGCAAAAGGTGCGCTTGATAGAACAGAGAGCCGTGGCGCTCACTGCCGTGAAGACTATCCAAAGAGAGATGACCTTAACTGGCTAAACAGAACGCTTACAAGCTGGAAAGAAGGCGACACTATGCCAACTATCACTTATGAGCCACTTGATATCATGAAGATGGAGATGCCACCAGCATTTAGAGGTTATGGTGCAAAAGGAAATATCATCGAGCATCCAAACAGCGCTATCCGCCAAAAAGAGGTCGATGAAATTCGCGAGAAAATGCAAGCAGAAGGCAAGAGCAGACAAGAAATTCAAGAGGCTTTGATGCACTATGACCTTCAACCAAAATATAAAGCACCAAATGAAAGAGCAGGTATAGGAAATGAGTAGAAAAATAACCATAAAAGCTTTTAAATACAATCCTTTAAGCAAAGTTTCAAAGCCTCATTTTGCGACTTATGAGCTTGAAGAGACTGATGGTATGACGCTATTTATCGCGTTAAATCAAATTCGTGAGAAATTTGATCCAGATCTTAGCTTTGACTTTGTTTGTCGTGCGGGAATTTGCGGAAGTTGTGGCATGCTAGTAAATGGCAAACCAAGCCTAGCTTGCAGAACCCTAACAAAAGACTTTGAAAGCGGTGTCATCGAGCTTATGCCTTTGCCAGTCTTTAAACTACTAAAAGATCTAAGCGTAGATACTGGCAACTGGATGAACGCTATGAGTAAGCGTGTCGAGAGCTGGATACACACAGATCATGAGACAGATATCTCTAAGCTTGAAGAGAAAGTTGAGCCAGAAGTCGCTCAAGAAGTTTTCGAGCTTGATCGCTGTATAGAGTGCGGAATTTGCGTCGCATCTTGCGGAACAGCTATCATGAGGCCTGATTTCATCGGCGCTGTTGGTCTAAACAGGGTTGCTAGATTTAAGATAGACGCGCTTGATAAGAGAACTGATGAGGACTTTTACGAGCTAATAGGCGATGATGATGGTGTATTTGGTTGTATGACTTTGCTTGGCTGCGAAGACAACTGCCCAAAACACTTACCACTTCAAAGCCGCATAGCTTATATGCGTAGAAAAATGGCTGCTATAAAGTAGCAAAGGGGCTGTAAAAGCCCCAAATTTATTTAAAAACTCTACAAACTGACGCCAAGATACAGATACAAATATCTAGCGCTGCAAATACTAAAAATACAAATATCAAAAGCGGAAACGATAAGACTATACCCATTATATAGCCAAGCGGCAAAGTGATAAAAAATAAAAGACCAAAACCAACACTAAAGCAAAAAAATAGCGCAAACAATGAAGCGATCACGTTAATAAATAAGTTGATATTATCAGAGAAAAACTCTGTTAGGCTTACATATTTCATGCGGTGATTATATCCATAAAAATGTAAAAACAAGAATTTTTTTGGTAAAAAATTTATATAATTTGGCATCAAACAACTTCATTTTTTAGGACATAAAATGATACCAAGCTATAAAGAGATGATGCTACCCATTTTAGAATTTGTAGCACAAAATAACAATACAAACAGAAGTGAAATTTACAAATTTATAATAAATCAGTTTAAGCTAAACGATGAAGATCTTTTGCAAAGGATAAAAAGAGGGACACCTACTTATATAAACCGTGCCTACTGGGCTCTAACGTATCT
>JAHADO010000047.1 GCA_018375265.1 Campylobacter concisus
AAGTAAAAAAGAAAGTAAAACCATGGTGGAGTTAAGCGGGATCGAACCGCCGACCTCTTGAATGCCATTCAAGCGCTCTCCCAGCTGAGCTATAACCCCAAAAGATTTGGTATTTTATCTTTTTATGGCTTACATTTTTTTGAAAGTCGTTTTTATAAAATAAATTTTTAAGCAACTTTTGGGTAACATTGCAACCTTTAGTGCGGGAATAGCTCAGGGGTAGAGCACAACCTTGCCAAGGTTGGGGTCGCGAGTTCGAATCTCGTTTCCCGCTCCATTAAATTTTGCCCGAGTGGCGGAATGGTAGACGCAAGGGACTTAAAATCCCTCGGTAGTTTTTACCGTACCGGTTCAAGTCCGGTCTCGGGCACCACCAAAACGGCGACATGGCCAAGTGGTAAGGCATGAGCCTGCAAAGCTTTGATCCCCGGTTCGAATCCGGGTGTCGCCTCCAGACTTCAAAAAACCAAATTAAAGGATTAACAATGAAAAAGTTGCTTTTAATAGTTTGCATGGCATTTTTTGCAGTAGGTTGTTCAAACACTTGGCACGGCGTAAAAGAAGATAGCCACAACGCCAAAGAATGGACTAAAGAAAAGATCAATGACGGCGCTAGCTACGTCAAAGAAAAAACAGAATAATTCTTAGTGGTTATAGCAAATTTTAAGCAAAGTTGGCTATAATCACAAATCTTTAATCGGGAGATGGCTGAGCGGTCGAAAGCGGCGGTCTTGAAAACCGTTGAGGTGTGAAAGCCTCCTGGGGTTCGAATCCCTATCTCCCGGCCACTTCAAATTTCAAATCACTTTTTAATTTTTCAGTCATTTCTATTTTCAATTTTTTAGAACTTAATATAAACATGACCCGTGTTAAATTGTGGAAAAAACTGTGTTTTTGTCAAGGCTAAAAATAGCAGAATTTTAATCTCAAAAAAGTGTGAGAACAAAGTAAATTTAACGCTTAGATGAAAATATACAAAAGTACCTTGGCGCTAAAGAGCAAGAGGCAATAAATGTGCCTTGCCAAATGGCGAAACAAGTGTTGTTTTAAGTAATAGCAAGGTCGCTGTAAGTGCCATAAAAGAGAGCGTCTTGCCAGAGGGCAAAAATATAGAGGTTTTGACGATGCAGTCCATTAAAGGCCTTGAAGCGCAAAATGTCATCATCCACAACTTTTTGCCGTTTTTGCAGACCATATATAAAAATGAAAGAGCACTATAGAAAAATTTACGTCTTACTGACTAGAAGCCGTGAAAATTTATATATCTCACTGCCTAAAAATTTGGATGAAAATTTGCCAGATGAGATAAGACAGGTAATAGAGGTCATTAAAAAATACGCAAGCATCACGCAAGATCTGCCACCAAAAAATGAAGAAATAAAAGAAAAATCAAGCCTAAAACTAGCCTCTATAAGGCCAGGTTTAAGGGATGTAAAAGAGGTCGACGAGCTAGTGGTGACGGGCAGTCAGCTCTTTGCCATCATAGCTGGGCTATTTGCATAGTAAATTTTAATGGCAGCCACAACCACAACCACATCCGCCGCTTTGTTTTATCGCGTCAAAAACTGCGTCGTAGTTTGGCTCCTGGGTCACTTCAGGGACGATTTGCTTGTGGATGATGACGCCATCTTTGATGACAAAGACCGCTCTTGCAAGCAAGCCTTTTAGTGCGCCCTCACTCATTAGCATGCCGTAGTTTTGGGCAAATTCGCCGTATCTAAAGTCGCTTCCCACACGCAAATTTGCTATGCCCTCAGTCGCGCAAAATCTCCCCATCGCAAATGGCAGGTCGTTTGAGATGATGCTAAGTCTAATGCCGTGTTTTCCAGCTACTTTTTCGTTAAATTTACGTGCTTCTGCCGCGCAAACGCCAGTATCAAGTGAGGGCAAGCAGACAAGCACCTCTATGCCGTTATTTCCGCCCACGCTAAATTCGCTAAGATCTTGCGCTACGACTCTTGCCTCAGGCGCATAAGAGCCGACAAATAGCTCGTTTCCGCTTAAATTTACATCACTGCCTTTAAATTTTGTAGTTGCCATGATTCCTCCTTATCTTTTAGCTTTTTTAAACGCTTGATCAAGGTCGGCTATTAGATCATCGACATTTTCGATGCCGATGGCTAAACGAAGCAAATTTTGCTTTATGCCGATCTTATCTAGCACCTCTTTTGGATATGCCTCGTGCGTCATCGTTGCAGGCCTGCAGATAAGGCTCTCTACGCCGCCAAGGCTCACTGCTAGGTCAAAAATTTCTAGCGCTTTTACAAATTTATTTACATCATATTTTTCATCAAGCTCAAATGAGATAAGAGCGCCGATATCGCTTGCTTGAGCTGCTTGCATTTTTGCCTCTTGCTCGCTATATGAGCCAGGGAAATGCACCACGCTAACGGCGTCACTATCCTCTAAAAATTTGATGATTTTATGGGTATTTTGCGTTTGTCTGTCAAACCTAACACTGAGTGTTTTAAGCCCACGTATTAGGTAGTATGCGTCCATCGGACTGATGATGCCACCAAGCGTATTTTTTGCAAATTTTATCTTTTCAGCCAAAGCATCATCGTTTAGCGTGACGATACCAGCGATCACGTCAGCATGTCCGCCGATATATTTTGTGGCGCTATATACCACGATGTCAGCTCCGTGCTCAAGCACTTTTTGATAGTAAGGCGTCAAAAATGTATTATCCACGATGACTAGAGCGCCTTTTTTGTGAGCGATCTTTGAGATCCTAGCGATATCAGTCACTCTTAAAAGAGGGTTTGAGGGAGTTTCGATGAAGATGGCTGCCACGTCGTCGCTTATGTCATCTTCACTTAAAAAATTTAGATCATCTATAAATTCGCTCTTTATGCCGTGGCTTTCAAAAACTGTCGTGACATATCTATATGTGCCGCCATAGACATTGCTATTTAGCAGGACCTTTTGCCCTGTTTTTATAAGGCTAAGTGCAGCTGCTGTTGCTGCCATGCCTGAGCCAAAGCTAAATGCGTATTTGCTACCTTCAACTTTAGCAAAGATATCATCAAACGCCTTTTTCGTAGGGTTGTTGCCGCGTGAATAGGCAAATTCTTGAAAATTTTCAAGGTCATCTTGCACGAAGGTGCTAGCTAAAAATACTGGCGGAACGACCGCTTTGTTTGGGTTGTTTTTAGCTTCGATGCCTTTTACGATTAGGGTGTCTAGTTTCATAAATTTCCTTTTTAAAAATTTACGAAATTTTACATGATAAAGATTAATTTTCCCCAAACCCGCCCAAAATATAGCCAAACCAGTAAGTGGTAGTAAAAGTGCTTTTTAAATTTGCATTTGTAAGATTGCTAAGACTAAATTTAAGCTTTTTGCCTGGTCTTCGCAAGCCGCCAATGTATGGTTTTTTACTCGCTTTTGGCTAAATTTTTACCATAAATTTTACTCTACTAGATCAACCGACCAGTTTGCCTCCTGAAGCTTCATCTCAAGCTCTCTGATCTCTTTTGAAAGCGCATCCACTTGCTTTTGAAGTGCGCTCACATCGACTGTGCTTAAAATTTTGATCTCGCTGTTTGAGTAAAGATCGACCTTTTGACTAGCACTCGTGGCAAACTCTCTAAGCACGTTTGCTTTTAGGCTAAGAGCGTCCTTTTTGGCGATCATCTCAGTTAGGCTCATGCCATCAAATTTAGCGCTTGAGTTTGTTAAATTTATAGAGCAAATGAGCCCAAAAAGCTCGCTTGTTAGCTTGTCAAGCTCTTTTAAAAGCAGCTTTGGATCTTCGCTTGGACTTTCGTTTTCTTGCGTTTTTGCGTTGCTAAGTAGTCTAACTTTTAGCTGTTCAATGCGCTTTTGCGTATCAGATCTTAGGATGAGAGCCTGAGCTAGTTTCATCATTTTTCCTTTTTTGGTATTAAATTTTTAAATGATCTTAGTATCTTTTGGGTTATAATTGATTTAAAATTTTATTTAAGGAAAAGCTATGAAGTACGATTTTGACACATTAGTAAGCAGAGAAGGCACCAACTCATCAAAATGGCGTATGAAGGGCGATATTTTGCCGATGTGGGTTGCAGATATGGACTTTAAGGCCGCACCTGAGATCTTAAGCGTCTTGCAAAAGCGCCTTGATAACGGCGTCTTTGGCTACTCTTTCATCCCAAAAGAGTGGAACGAAGCGATAAAGAGCTGGTGGCAAAGACGTCACAACGTGAGCTTAGAGAACGAGTGGATGTGCTTTTGCACTGGCGTCATACCAGCTATCTCGACTGCTATTAGGAGATTTAGTAGCCCAGGAGATCAAATTTTAGTGCAAGCGCCTGTCTATCACGTCTTTTTTAACTGCATCAAAAACAACGGACGTGAAATTTTATCAAACGACCTCGTCTATAAAAATGGCTCTTACGAGATCGACTTTGACGACCTTGAGGCAAAGCTAGCTCAGCCGCTAACTACTATGATGCTTCTTTGCAACCCCCACAATCCAATAGGCAAAATTTGGGACAAAGAGACGCTTAAAAAGATAGGCGAGCTTTGCTACAAGCACGATGTTTTGGTTATAAGCGATGAAATTCACTGCGACATAACTGATCCTGGGCTAAACTACGTGCCATTTATCAGCGTTAGCGAGGAGTGCAAAAACAACTCCATCACGTGCATCTCGCCAACAAAGGCCTTTAACATAGCTGGCCTTCAAAGCTCAGCCGTCGTCACGCCAAATGAAAAGATCAGATCAAGGCTAAATGCCGCTATCAACTACGATGAGGTCGGCGAGGCAAATGCCTTTGCGATCATCGCCGCAATCGCTGCGTTTAACGAGGGCGAGGCATGGCTTGATGAGCTTAGAGAGTATCTTTTTGAAAACAAAAAGGTCGTCGCAAACTTCATAAAAGAGCAAGGCTTACCAGTGAAGCTCTTGTCATCGAGTGCGACCTATCTTTTGTGGCTTGACTGCAGTGCGTTTTGCGAGGATTCGAGTGAGTTTATGAATTTCTTGCGCGATAAAGCCGGACTTTGGCTAAATGACGGCAACGCTTACAGAGGAGATAGATTTTTCCTTCGTATGAATATCGCAACGCAGCGCGAAAGGGTGCTTGAAGGGCTAAAACGCTTGCAAAATGGGATAAATTTATACACTTCAAAGAGATAAATTTTGGCTGGGTGGCTTTGGAATTTAAGCCGCCCTTGCTTGATACAAAATAGCTACTGAGGGCATTTTGAAGTAACAAATACTGCCCCCATTTCTTAAATATCAAAGTAAGTTTTGCTCATAAATTTAAAGTCTAGCGTGCCTATGCTGTTTTTTTGTTGCATTAAATTTAAGCATGGAGTTGCTTGGTCGTAATGGGGCAGGTGGTAAAGCCAGCTTTTTGCTATTTTATTATTTCGCTAGTATGCCTTAGAGTACCAACAAGAGTGTCTTGATCGCGTTTGGGAGTTGTTTTGAAGTTTTAAGTAGCTTTGGATCATATTAAATTTGAAATAGAGAAATTTAAGAGCAAGATAGTTGCTGTTGGTTTTGATTTGCGTTAAATTTAAAGCAAAAGCCTTTGAACGTGAATGCTTAGAGGCATTTTCAAAGCAGTAAAGACCGCGATCGTTTTGAGTATCAGGGTGGTTTTAAATTTAAAGGCGAGATAGTTGTTTTGGTTTTGTTTTATAGCGCTAAATTTAAAGTAAAAGCCACCGCACCAAAGTAGATTAGATCACTAAAACAAGCGTTTTATGCCAGTTTAAAACTATAACCATCGCGCCTATTGCTTGCTAAATTTAGCAACTCAAATTTGAAAAAATAGAAATTTGAAAGTGAGATATCTAGCGCTAGCTTTAAATTTAAGAAAACTCACTTGGTAAAACGAGATTTTAAGCCGTTCGTATTATCTTTCAAAAAGTGATTTTGCTAATAAATTTGATGATTTTAAAGTTTATGTAAAAAACAGAAATTTAAAGATGAGCTAGCTTATGCTGGTTGTAAATTTATAAAAAGGCCATTTGCTAAAGTGGGAATTTACACTCTCGTTTAAAATGATAAATTTGATAGCTAATTTTGAATAAAAGTAGAAATTTAAAGGCGGGATAGTCCCGCCAGATATTATTTATGTAGTTCTTTTGTGTAAAACTCAACTGAGCCAAGACCCTCTTTTAGCGCCCACTCGTAAGCTTTGCTAACAAATTCCCAGTTTATGTTCTCGTAAAAAGTCTCTAGGTATTTTGGGCGTGCGTTGAAGTTGTCGATGTAGTAAGCGTGCTCCCAAACATCAACGACTAAAAGTGGCACTTTGCCGTCGCTCACTGGAGTTTTTGCGTTGCTAGTTTGCACGATTTCTAGCTTTCTACTGCTTGGGTCAAATACAAGCCACGCCCAGCCTGAGCCAAAAAGCGTTGTAGCTGCCTTTAAAAACTCCTCTTTAAAGTTTGCAAAATTTGCTTCGATCGCAGCTTTTAGCTCGCTAGACATCTCGCTTTTTTTAGCGATGCAGTCCCAGTAAAAGTCGTGGTTATAAACTTGAGCGACGTTGTTGTATAGGCCGCCTTCGCTATTTTTTAGGATTTCGTAAAATGATGCGTTAGCAAATTTTGTATCTTTTATGAGATTGTTTAAATTTGCAACATAGGTCGCGTGGTGCTTGCCATAGTGGTATTCACAGGTTTTAGCACTTACTACTGCATTGGCGTTTGCGTCAAACGGAAGTTTTCTTAATTCAAACATAATAATTCCTTAATAATAAAATTTGTTATTTCGCATTATAGCCACAAAAGATTAACAAACAAAATCTTTTAAAATTTAAGCCAAAAATAGGGCTTTTTATAAAAGCTAAATTTTGAATTTATAAAAGATGAGCAAATTTTCTTTATAAATTTGTGGTTAAAAGAGTGAAATTTATATCCTAAAATAGCAAATTTGGCTTTGTAAAAGAGAGAAAAGTAAATTTAAATTTCTCTAAATGTAAAAAATAATATAAAAATATGTGTAGAAAAGTAACAAATATGCTCTATAAAAATGATAAATAAAATTTTACATTAAATTTACAAAGCAAAAACTATCCTTTTTAGATCAAAAATGTTACAAAAATACACATATAAAAATAAAGATATGTGAATTTATGAAACAAAATTTCTAAATTTTTATTCTTGAAATTTATAATGCACCTATCAAAACTATTACAAAGGATGAAAGATGAAATTCTTACAAGCTTTACTTTTTACATGTGCCATCAGTGGCTTAGCATTTGGTGCGGATAAGGTCTATACGATCAAATTTGCTCACGTTGTCGCAGCTTCTACGCCAAAGGGCAAGGCGGCAGACTTTTTTGCAAAGCGTGCTGAGGAGCTAAGTGGGGGCAAGATAAAAGTTCAAGTCTTCCCATCAGCGCAGCTACTTGATGATGATAGAGTTTTTGGCGCGTTAAAACTTGGTAACGTTCAAATGGCAGCTCCAAGTTTTTCTAAATTTACACCTATCGTGCCGCAGTTTCAACTATTTGACCTACCTTTCATCTTTAAAGATGCAGACCACCTTCACAAGGTTCAAGATGGCGCAGTTGGCGAGGAGCTAAAAGGCCTTGTGACTAAGAAGGGCTTTGTGGCGCTTGATTACTGGGATGCTGGATTTAAGCACTTTAGCTCAAGCAAAAAACCGATCCTTGTGCCAGAAGATGCAAAAGGACAAAAATTTAGAATCCAAAGCTCAAAAGTGCTTGAAGAGCAGATCAAAGCGATCGGTGGCAACCCACAAGTTCTGCCATTTTCAGAGGTTTATTCTGCGCTTCAACAAGGCGTAGTTGATGCGACTGAAAACCCACTATCAAATTTTTATAACTCTAAATTTCACGAGGTTCAAAGCTCTCTTACGCTTTCACACCACGGATATCTAGGCTATCTAGTCGTTATGAGTGATAAATTTTGGAACAAACTGCCAGATGATCTAAAAGCAAATGTAAAACAAGCTCTCAGCGAAGCTACAGCTTACGAGAGAGAAGAGACAGCTAAAGAGGACGCTCATGTCATAGCCGAGCTTGAAAAATATATAGCAGAGACTAAAAAGCTAGAAATTTTCAAGATCGATGATGCACAAAAAGCTGAGTGGGAGAAGACTATGCAGGCTATCTATCCTAAATTTTACGATGTCATCGGCAAAGAGCTTATAGAAAAAACAATCGAGACAAAATAATGAAAAATTTCATTAACGCTCTTGATATATTGATAGTCTCGCTCAATAAGACTATCGCCGTTTTGGGGCTAGCTAGTGGAACGCTACTAGCCTTTGCCAACGTCGTGGCCAGATACTTTTTCGACAAAAGCTGGTCATGGGCGAGCGAGCTATCAAACTACTTGTTTATTTGGTCGGCTTTTTTTGCTGCAGCGTATG
>JAHADO010000048.1 GCA_018375265.1 Campylobacter concisus
TGTGATGATAAGAGAGCTTAGAGCGAATTCGTAAAGGAAAAATATGGAAATTTACATTTTTTTAGGTTTTGGCATCGTTTTAGCGATAATAATAGCTTTGATATTTATAAAAGATAGCGAGACAAATAAGAAATTTGCAAGGTATGAGCGTGCCATAGAGAGCGCTATGCAAGAAAACTACAATCTCAAAAAGCAGCTAATCGCACTAGCAAGCTTTAAGCCTGATGATGACGAGCAGCTAAAAGATGTAAAAGATGAGCTAAAAGAGCAGATAAACGAGCAGATCAATGAAAAAATCGTGCCGATAATCCGCGCTATAAAGAGCATCGAGCGAGTGATCGATGACTTTGCAAACGAGCAAAAAGATAGGATGTTTAACCTTGAGGAGCGAACAAGAGATATCAATAAAATCGCCCCAAGCGTCATCAACGAAGAAGAGCAGATCCTAAAGATGTTTAAAGATGGCAAAAGCGCAGCCATGATCGCTAAAGATCTTCATGTGGGTATGGGACGAGTTGAATTTGTGCTTAAATTTCATAAATTAGCCTAAATTTGGGCTAATTTTAAAAGACAAAACTACTCTTAAACTACAAAAATTAGCTTAAATTTTTATTTAAATTTAAATCTTTTAACATATAATTGAAAATTAAAAAAGCTATAACCAAGCTTAAAAAAGGTGCTTTATGCTAATAGATAAATATGGTCGGGTTGTTGATTATTTAAGAATTTCTGTGACGCAGCGTTGCAATTTTAGATGTAGATATTGCATGCCTACGACGCCGTTTAGTTGGACACCAAAAGAGAATTTACTAACATTTGAAGAGCTATTTTTATTTGTCAAAGTAGCTATCGACGAGGGTGTGAAAAAGATCAGGATCACAGGTGGCGAACCGCTCGTGCGCAAGGATCTGGACGTCTTTATAAAGATGATAAGCGACTATAAGCCAGATATCGATCTAGCGCTTACGACAAATGGCTTTATGCTGCCACACTTTGCCAAAAGGCTAAAGGACGCTGGCCTAAAGCGCATAAATATGTCGCTTGATACGCTAAATGAGCAAAAGGCTAAATTTATCGCTCAAAAGAGCGTCTTACACGAGGTTTTAGCTGGCTTTGAGGCAGCACTTGACGCTGGGTTAAAGGTCAAGATAAACACCGTCGCGCTAAAAGGTTTTAACGACGATGAGCTAGTAAATTTGCTTGAGTTTGCTAAATTTAGAAACTCTCAGATCAGATTTATCGAATATATGGAAAATTCACACGCCAAAGAGGATCTAAAGGGGCTAAAAAGCGATGAAATTTTGAGTATCATCTCGCAAAAATATAACATCACAAAAGATGAAAAACTGCCAAACGCACCTGCGTCTATTTATAGGCTTGATGACGGCTATAAATTTGGCATCATTGACCCTCATAAACACGACTTTTGTGAGAGCTGCAACCGCATCAGGCTAAGTGCTGAGGGACTTTTGATACCTTGCCTTTACTTTGAAGATGCACTAAGTATCAAAAAAGCAGTTGCAAAGGGCGATATCGTCGCAGCAAGCGAAATTTTAAGACAAGTGCTTGCCAACAAGCCAAAAGAGAACAAATGGGCGCTAGGAGCTGAAAACGAAACCTCTTCAAGGGCCTTTTACCAAACTGGTGGTTGATGAGCAAAGAGCTAGAATTAGTTGAGGCATTTTTAAGTATCCAAGGCGAGGGCGCTTATCAGGGCAGGCTCGCTGTCTTTTTACGCTTTTTGGGCTGCAACCTAAACTGCTCTGGCTTTGGCGTAAAGACAAGGTCTTTGAAAACAGGCGAAGAGCTTTTGGGATGCGATAGCATAAGAGCCGTTTTTAAGGGACATTTTCACCACAAAACATATAGCACAGATGAAATTTTAAGCCTAGTTGATGGGCTTTGTAAAGGCTTAGAGCAAAAGCCGATCATCGTTTTAACGGGCGGCGAGCCACTCATCTGGCATCAAAATGAAAATTTCATAAATTTGGTAAGAAATTTGCTTATAAACTACGAGGTGCATTTTGAGACAAATGGCACGATCTTGGTTGATTTTGATAAATTTGAAATTTATAAAAATTGCCATTTTGCACTTGGTGTAAAGCTAGCAAATAGCGGAGTTAGCGAGCAAAAACGCATAAATTTAGATGCTATTTTGGCTATCAAAAATAACGCAAAAAGCAGCTTTTTAAAATTTGTCCTCTCGCGCTTTGACAAAAGCGAGCTGGAGGAAATTTTAGATATAAAAAATAGAGCAAATTTACCCGTCTGGTGCATGGCGATGGGCGCAAATAAAGACGAACTAAGCAAAAATGCTCTAAAAACAGCACAATTTACCATAAAGCATGGATTTAACTACTCAGAGCGTATCCACATCAGGCTTTGGGGCAACAAAGAGGGTGTTTGATGATTATTAGAAAACTTTTTAGATTTGAAAATGCGCATATCGTGAGATTTTGTAGCTCAAAGCGCTGCAGGACGAGCATCCACGGCCATAGCTATGTGGCAGAAATTTTACTTAGCTCAAATTTCTTAGATAACGCTGGCATGGTCTATGACTTTGGGCTGATGAAGCAAAACATAAAGACGATCATCGATAGCTTCGACCACGCTACGACCATATATTCAGGCGATAGTGACGAATATAAAAACGACCTTAAAAAGCACTCTGCAAGGTGGATCGAGATCCCACTAAATCCCAGCGCAGAGCAGTTTTGCCGTATATTTTTTGTCATGATCGAGCGGATACTTGAGCTTAGCGTGATGAACAACGGCGAGCGCGAAGTAAAGCTTCACAGCGTCATCGTCCATGAAACCGACACTGGCTATGCGCAGTGCTTCAAAGAGGACGCGACAAACCCACAAATGGGCGAGATAAGGCTTAGCGATATCAAATTTTCTGAGGCCATTATAGACGAGTGGGAAGATAAAAATTTACTTGAAAAGATGATAAATAAGATAAAAATAGAAAATCCAAAGGACGTTTAATGAAAAAAATTATAACCTCTTTTTTGCTTATAGCTGGCGTATTTTTGGGATGTGGGGATAAAGAAGAGGCCAAAAGTGACGTTAGTGAGCCAGTCCCTAGTGATGTTACGATAGCTCAGCCTGATGCGAATGTAACTATCGACGAGCAGCTCCCACCTGAGCCAGTAGTCGAAGAAAATGAGCCTCCTAAAGATAAGAAATGAACGAACATTTAGCCTCGCTTTTTGCCTACACTTTGCCATTTCACGTGACATTTTTTTACGTACTTCTTGCCTTGGCGGTGCTTTATCTAGTGCTTACTCAGTTTGGAGTGAGAAGCAAAAACTACGTCCTTCGCATAAGGTATTTTTTGCCTATTTATCATATGCTACTTAGCTTTTTGGTGCTAACTGGGCTTATTTTATGGGCATATTATAGTTACGAGCCAAAATTTAATGCCATAAAAATGCTTCTTATCTTGATAGCCTTAATCGCACTTAGCGCCGTTGGATATAAAAGGCTAAAGAGATATGCCATTGCTGGCGAGCTAGAGAAATTTAAAAAATTTGCCCTTA
Source organism: Campylobacter concisus (assembly GCA_018375265.1). Lineage (GTDB taxonomy): Bacteria > Campylobacterota > Campylobacteria > Campylobacterales > Campylobacteraceae > Campylobacter_A > Campylobacter_A concisus_AB. The sequence goes on from JAHADO010000048.1 coordinate 3,543, forward strand.
TTAAAGGCATTTGCGACATTATTTTGATCATCATAGCAGGGATTTAGATGAAATTTTTATATGATAAAAACGCTGGCAAAGAGCGCTTAAAAATAGTAAATGAGGCATTTTTACACCTAAAAGCCAGAAGAGTTGAAGCAGGAGAACGCATAAGTGTTAGAAATTTACGTGATGGCAAAGAGTATATCTACGAGATCGATGAGATAGAGCGCAGAAGTGCAAATTTAAGCCTCGTCTTTGCCAGCCTAAACTGCGAGCATAAATTTGACTTTACCATCGCTTGGGCGGTTGTCGATCCAAAGACGATCGAAAAGGCGCTGCCATTTTTAAATGAGCTTGGCGTTGGCAAGATTGCCTTTGTCTATACTAAATTTTCTCAGGCAAATTTCAAGATCGACCTTGAAAAACTAAACTACATAAACGCACTTTCATGCGAGCAGTGCGGGAGAACGTCGCTAATGGAGTTTGAAATTTACAAAAATTTAGACGAGCTAATGAACGTTTATAAAAATGTCTCGGCTATAAATTTTGGTGGTAAAAATTTAAATGAAAAAAGAGATGATGAGATATTAATAATTGGCCCAGAGGGCGGATTTAGCGATGATGAGACAGCTAAATTTAAAAATATCTATGGACTAAATACAAAAAATATCTTAAGATCACAGACCGCAGTCATTTCTGTAGCGGCAAAATTTCTTGCTTGATTTATTTGATTTTTAGATTAGTTTTTATATAATCAGCAACTTTTAAGGTAACAAATAGCCCAAAATAATAAAGGAAAGATGATGAAAAAAGAGATCCATCCAGAGTATGTAGATTGCACCGTAACTTGCGCGTGTGGCAACACTTTTAAGACAAAGTCAAACAAAAGCGAAATCAGAATTGACATTTGCGACAAGTGCCACCCATTTTTCACAGGCAGCGAAAAGATAGTTGATAGCGCTGGCCGTGTTGAGAAATTTAAGAAAAAATACGCTCAAAAATAAGCCTTGCTCTACTTTGTTCCTACTCCAATAGGAAATTTAGAAGATATCTCGCTTCGCGCGATCAAAATTTTGCGTGAATGCGAGATAGCTATCTGCGAAGATACAAGAGTTTGCAAAAGCCTTGTAAATCTACTAAACGAACGCTTTGACGCAAATATAAATATCTCAAATTTTATCCCGCTTCACACCCACAACGAAGATGAATTTTTTGCAAATTTAAGTGATGAAATTTTAAGCAAAAACGTAGCTTACATGAGCGACGCTGGCATGCCAGGCATAAGCGATCCAGGCGTTAGCCTAGTAAGATACGCTCAAAAAAATGATATCAAATACGAAATTTTAAGCGGAGCAAACGCCGCACTTCTAAGCGTAGTAGCCAGCGGACTTTGCGATAAAGAGTTTGTTTTTTTAGGATTTTTACCAAATACTGGCAGAGATAGGGCTTTAGCCATACAAAATGCTCTAAGCTTAGCCTATCCAGCCGTGATCTATGAGAGCCCAAAACGCATATTAAGCTTAGTGCAAAGCGTTGCAAATTTAGAGCCAGAAAGAGAAATTTTTGCCATAAAAGAGGCCACCAAGAAATTTGAGACCAAATTTAAGGATAGAGCCAAAAATTTAGCCCAAATTTTAGAAAAAGCAAATTTAAACGGCGAGTGGGCAGTTGTCATTTCAAAAAGTGCAAATGCGTCCACTCAAAATATCACAAAAGATGAGATCATCTCGCTTGATATAGCCCCAAAAGCAAAGGCAAAACTGCTTAGCAAAATAACTGGCGAAGAGGTCAAAAAGATCTACGACGAGCTCATAAAAGCATAAATTTAAAAGCTCAAATTTCTCCAAAAAGTTTCAAAAATTCACTCAAATTTAGAAGCAAAATAAGTTAAATTTTACTTGACTTTAGCTACCATAAGCAACCATGATAATATACGGAAAACAGCTATTTTTACATATTTTGAACAAGCGCCCACAGATCCTAGAAGAGATCTATCTCTCAAAAGAGTGTGATAAAAAACTCTTCTCTAAAATTTGTGGCACTGGCAAGAAGATCATCCGCGTGGATAATCAAAAAGCTCAGTCGATGGCGCATGGCGGCAACCATCAAGGCTTTTTAGCAAGCGTTAGTGAGTTTGAGTTTTCAGACTTTAGCGAGCTAAAAAAGCTAAATTTCATCGCCGTGCTTTATGGCATAAGTGACGTCGGAAATATCGGTGCTATCGCTAGAAGCGCCTATGCTCTAGGCTGCGAAGGACTTGTCGTCGTTACAAAAAGTGTAAATATGCAAGGTGTTTTAAGGTCAAGTAGCGGTGCTGCTTACGAGATACCAATAGCGATCTTTGAAGACGGACTTAGCCTGCTAAACGAGCTAAAACAGTGTGGTTTTAGGCTCTACGCTACGGCAAGCAACGGCAAAAATATAAAAGAGATGAAATTTGCTGGTAAAAGGGCTTTGGTGATGGGCTCAGAGGGCGAAGGCATACCGCAAAAAGCTCTAGTAAAGTGCGATGAGTGCGTCGGTATCAAGCTAAAAGACGGCTGGGACTCCCTAAATGTAAGTGCAGCTTTTGCGATAATTTGTGATAGGATGATAGATGAATGAATTAGAAAATTTAAAAGAGATAGGCATAAAGGAAATTTCGCGCAAGACGCACATTGAACCCACTTTTTTACAATACATTTTTGACAAAAATTTTGAAAAATTATCACGCTTAAACATGAGAGGTTACGCCAAAATTTTACAGCGTGAGTATGGCGTCGATCTTAGCGAACTTCTCGCTGAATACGAAGCATTTATGCAAGAAAATATGCCTGATGAGAGCAAAAAAACAAAAGTCAGCCCAAAAATTTCTTCTTACACACCTGAAGATGTCTCGATCCAAAGGCAAAGTAGCGGTGGCGGGGCTGGATTTTTCTTCTGGATCATCATTTTAGCTATCATCGCTGGCGGCGCTTACTACTTTGACGCTTACAAATACGTCCAAAATTTCATAGCAAGCTTAAATGAAGACAACACAAGCGTGAGCTACTCGCAATCAAGCATCGTCAATGAAGTGAAGAAAAATATAATCGACACAAACGTAACGATCTCTCAAAACACTCCAAAGATCGATGCAAACGCTTCAAGCGTGAAAATTTCAGCTCCAGCTGAGCAAAACGTGACTGTAAGTCCTGCTAACGTTGATCAAAATGCCCTAAAACCTAGCATGGCAGCCCAGCCAGCTCCAAAAGTAGAGCAAAACGTGACAAAGCCGCTAAACGAGGCAGTCATCACACCAAAACAACGCGTTTGGATAGGCATCATCAACCTTGAAAATGGCCAAAAAACATCAAGCGATACAAGCAAAAGTGTCAATATAAATTTAGACCAAAGACAGCTAGTCGTTTGCGGAAATGGTAACATCGAGCTTAAGATCGGCGATAAAGTGACAAAGTATAACCCAAGCCGTCCAGCTAGATTTTTAGTAGAAAATGGCGATATGAAATTTTTAACTTATGACGAGTTTGTCGAGATGAATAAGGGCAAATCTTGGTAAAAAAACTAGCCATATTTCTTCTTTTTAGCGTTTTTTCATACGCTTTTGATCTAAATAGCAGTGCAAATGCACTAAGTAGCGGAAAAGATCTGCAAATTTCTTTAGAAAATTTAGACACTAACGGCTCGCTAAACGTTGGCGAGCTGGTCTCAAGGCTAAAGCAAAGCTCAAACTACGATGCTCTCTCATTTAGCTCAAATAGCTTAAATTTAAAATTTATAAGCACGCAAAAAGCCCCCTCAGCCCTATTTGTTAAATCAATAAATTTAGCTCTTGAAGATGCAAACATAAGCGTAGCAAGGGTAAATTCTCTAAAAAATGGCAACGAAATTTCTTATGGGATTTTAGCCCTAAAAAGTGGCGGTATAGATCCAAATTTACTAAATTTCACGCTTAGTAAAAGCGGCTTTAAGATCATGGGATTTGATAGGCTTGATGGAAATTTAGCGCTTTATTTGGATGCTAAAAATATGAGCCTTGATGCGTCAAAAGTAAATTTTAATGAAGAGACCCCACTTGTAAAAAGCGGTGGCGTATATATCGTAGATGTAGCAGGCGCAAGTAGCCTAAATATCATCTCAAACGAGCCTAACAAATGGGTGCCACTTGTTAGAATTTATGATAAAAACTTAAATCAAATCGATCTAAAAAGAGAAAACGAGATAAAAACTAACTACACCATAAATTTAGCTAACGACGCAAAATATGCGTTAATTAGCGACAATAGCGACATAACTAACATTAAAAACGAGATAATTATCAAACTTATAAAATAGGAGCAAACAGTGTTTGATGAGATAAGATTTAATACAATTGAGCGTTTGCCAAACTACGTTTTTGCCGAAGTAAATGCTATAAAAATGGCAGCACGCAGAGCTGGCGAGGACATCATCGACTTTTCTATGGGCAACCCAGAGGGCAGAACACCACAGCACATCGTCGATAAACTATGCGAAAGCGCACAAAAAGACAAGACTCACGGCTACTCAGCCAGTGCTGGAATTTATAAGCTCCGCCTTGCCATTTGCAACTGGTATAAGCGCAAATACGGCGTAAATTTAGACCCAGAAACTGAAGCAGTCGCTACCATGGGCAGCAAAGAGGGCTTTGTACATCTTGCTCAAGCCGTGATAAACCCAGGCGACGTGGCTATCGTGCCTGATCCTGCATATCCGATACACACGCAAGCGTTTTTATTTGCTGGCGGAAGTGTCGCAAAGATGCCA
>JAHADO010000049.1 GCA_018375265.1 Campylobacter concisus
TGTCGGCAAAAACTGCATCATAAACACAAAAGCGCTTGTGGAGCATGACGCAACTATCGGCGATCACTGCCATATCTCAACAGCAAGTGTGGTAAATGGTGGCGTTGTCGTGCAAGATGAGACATTTTTTGGTAGCAATGCAACCAGCAAAGAGTATATCGTGATAGGCGAAAGTTCTATCATAGGCGGCGGAACTAGCGTGATGAGAAGCTTGGAGAAAAACGCTTTTATAAAGGCTTAAAACTAGCATTTTAAAGGAAATTTGATGTCAAATAGAGTTTTTATCATAGCTGAGGCTGGGGTTAATCACAATGGCGATATAAATTTAGCTAAAAAACTGATCGATGTAGCAGCTAGTGCTGGCGCTAATGCGGTGAAATTTCAGACATTTAAGGCTCAAAATCTTGTTTCAAAAAACGCGCAAAAGGCTAGCTATCAAAAAGAAACTACCGATAAAAATGAAAGCCAGTTTGAGATGATAAAAAAGCTTGAACTAGACGAGAGCACGCATAAAGAGCTTATAGCTTATTGCAAAGAAAAAAATATCACTTTTCTCTCAACTCCTTTTGATAGCGACAGCATAAAACTTCTTGACGAGCTGGGACTTAGCATATTTAAAATCCCAAGTGGCGAGATAACAAATTTGCCATATCTTAGGCAGATAGGCGGGCTTAATAAAAAGATCATTCTCTCAACCGGAATGGCAAATTTAGGCGAGGTGGAAGCTGCGATAGAAGCACTTGTAAAAAGTGGCACGAAACATGAAAACATAAGCCTTCTTCATGCAAACACGCAGTATCCAACGCCAATGGAGGATGTAAATTTAAAGGCGATGATAACTCTTAAAAATGCCTTTGGGCTTGAGGTCGGATATAGCGATCATACGCTTGGCATCGAGGTTGATATCGCAGCGGTTGCCATGGGCGCAAAGATCATAGAAAAGCACTTTACGCTTGATAAGAGCTTGCCTGGACCTGATCACAAGGCTAGCCTTGAGCCAGATGAGCTAGCGGCTATGGTTAGGGGCATTAGAAATATCGAGCTAGCGCTTGGTGACGGGCTAAAGCACTTTAGTAAAAGCGAGAGCGAAAACATCAAAATAGCTAGAAAGTCGATCGTGGCAAAATGCGATATAAAAAAGGGTGAAATTTTTAGCGAGCAAAATATCTGCGTAAAACGCCCAGGAGATGGCATAAATCCTATGAGGTGGGATGAGGTAATCGGGCAAATTTCACAAAAAGACTATAAACAAGATGAACTGATATGAGAAAAATTTGTGTAGTGACAAGCACTAGAGCTGAATATGGCCTGCTTTACTGGCTATTAAAAGAGATCGAGGCAGATAGTGAGCTTAAGCTTCAGCTTATTGTTACTGGCATGCACCTAAGTCCAGAGTTTGGACTCACATACAAAGAGATAGAAAAAGAATTTAAGATAGATAAAAAGATAGAAATTTTAAGTAGTTCTCATACAAATCTTGATATTTGCGCTGAGATGGCAAGAGTTTATGAGAAATTTGCTCCGGCACTAGCTGAGCTTAAGCCCGATATATTGGTACTTCTTGGTGATAGATATGAGATATTTGGTGTAGCAGGTGTCGCTAGTATCATGCAAATACCAATAGCACATATCCATGGTGGTGAGACCACACAAGGAGCTTTTGACGAGGCTTTTAGGCACAGTATAACAAAGATGAGCCATATACATTTTGCAGCCACAAATGAGTATGCAAACCGCATAATCCAGCTTGGCGAAGAGCCCAGTAGAGTATTTAATGTCGGCGGCCCTGGCATAGAAAATATAAAAAAGCTAAATTTATTAAACAAAGATGAGTTTGAAAAGTCTATAAAATTTAAGCTTGCTAAAAAAAATATCCTCATCACTTTTCATCCGGTGACACTTGAAAATAGTAGTGCAAGAGAGCAGTTTGGTGAGATCTTAAAAGCACTTGATGAACTAGAGGAAACAAATTTTATCTTCACAAAAGCAAATAGCGATACAGATGGCGATGTGATAAATAAAATGATAGATGAGTATGTGAGCGAAAACTCACAAAAAGCCGTGGCTTTTGCCTCGCTTGGACAGCTAAGATATCTAAGCGCGATAAAATTTGTTGATATTGTTTTAGGAAATAGCTCAAGTGGCCTTTTGGAAGTTCCAAGCTTTAAAAAGGCCACCATAAATATAGGCGACCGCCAAAAAGGACGTGCTCGAGCTAGCAGTGTGATAGACGTTAGGCCTGTTAAAGAAGAAATTTTAGCTGCTATCAAAAGAGCGTATTCAAAAGAATTTGAGCAAACTTTAAAAGATACGATAAACCCATATGATGGTGGCAATCCAAGCAAAAAAATGGTTAAAATTTTAAAAGAGATCAAGCTTGATGGTATTTTGAAAAAGAAATTTTATGATATAGGTATAAAATGAGAATAGTAAACGATATAAAACTAAGTATAAATTCAACCATTAAAGATGCCTTACAGACTATTAACAACGGAGGGCTTCAAATAGCCATCGTTGTTGATGAAAACGACGCTCTAGTAGGTACGGTAACAGATGGCGACATAAGACGTGGTTTGTTAAACGGCCTAGACCTAAACAGTAGCGTCAGCCTCGTAGTACATAAGAGCCCAAGTATAGCAAGTGTCGGTGATACGAAAGAGTCTATTTTAAAGATAGCACTTGCTAAAAAACTTCATAAAATTCCATTGGTTGACGAGCTTGGCAAGCTTGTGGGCATAGAAGACATTGAAGATATTATTAAGCCAGTTGGCAAGACAAATAGAGTTATCCTAATGGTAGGAGGCCTTGGCACTAGACTTAGACCACTCACGCAAGATACGCCAAAGCCGATGCTAAAGGTTGGAAACAAGCCGATCCTTCAGACGATAGTCGAGAAATTTGCAGAGTATGGCTTTGTAAATATCACGATGTGTGTAAATTTTAATGCAAGTATCATTAGGGACTATTTTGGCGACGGAAAAGAATTTGGCGTAAATATCGACTATGTTTTAGAGCAAAAAAGGATGGGTACAGCAGGGGCGTTAAGCTTGCTAAAAGAGCGTCCAAGTGAGCCATTTTTTGTTATGAACGGCGATCTTCTTACAAATGTAAATTTCGAGCACATTTTTAACTATCACACGCTACATAAAGCCACAGCTACAATGTGTGTCAGAGAGTACGACTACGAGGTGCCTTACGGCGTGGTAAAGATGAATGATAATAAAATAACTGCTATCGCAGAAAAACCAGTGCAGAAATTTTTTGTAAGTGCTGGGATATATATGCTCTCACCTGAAATTTTAGATCTGATCCCACAAGATGAGTTTTATGATATGCCTACACTCTTTGAAAAGGCGATAGCTCAAGACAAAAATGTAATCTCCTTTCCGATACATGAGTATTGGATAGACATAGGACGTCTTGAAGAGTATCAAAAGGCAAATGAAGAATATGCAAAGATATTTTAGTGAGCTATTTTAGATGAAAGCTCTTGTTGTAGGCTACGGTTCAATCGGCAAAAGACACTGCGAGGTCTTAGAGACTTTAGTACAGATAGATGAAATTTGCCTAGTTACTAGCCAGGATGTGGCTGGTAAAGTGTGCTATAAAAGCTTAGAAGAGGTCTCAAATTTAGACAAGTTTGACTACTTCGTCATAGCAACTCCAACATTTTTACATCTAGAAAATTTGAAATTTATAGATGAAAGAGTGAGTGACAAGATCATACTTTGTGAAAAGCCATTGTTTGAAAAAAAATATAAATTCATGCCCAAAAATAATAAAATTTTTGTAGGCTATGTACTGAGGTTTCATCCATTGTTGCAACAGCTAAAAGAGTTTTTAAAAAAAGAGAAAATTTTATATCTAAATGCTAATTGCGGTCAGTATCTACCAAGCTGGCGAAGTGGCGACTATAGAAAATGCTATAGTGCTAACAAAGAAAAAGGTGGCGGCGTCTTGTTAGATCTTAGTCATGAGCTAGACTATGCTATGTGGCTATGTGGCAAATTTGAAAGCCTAACGAGCTTTCAAGGTAAAATTTCAAATTTAGAGATAACAAGCGATGATCTATGTATGGTTTTTGGTAGGACTAAAATGGATGCCATAGCAAATGTAAGCATTGACTATCTAAGCCATATCACACATAGAAGCTTGCGTGTGGAGTGCGAAGGCTCTACATATGAGCTTGACTTTATGGCAGGCACTCTTACTAAGCAAGATGGTAGTAAGCAAATTTATAATATGCCAAATTTGGCAAGAAATGAGATGTTTTTAGCTATGCATAAAGATGTTTTGGGCGAGCAAAGATATATTTGTAGCTTTGATGAGGGGTTAGATGTGATGGACGCGATAGATCAAATTCAAAGGCAAAGCAATGAGTAATGTTTTATGTACGATATGCGCAAGAGGCGGTAGTAAGGGAGTAAAGGGTAAAAATGTTCGCGAGCTTTGTGGCAAGCCACTTATAGCCTACACTATAGAGCAGGCAATAGCATCAAATTTGTTTGAGCATATAGTTATTAGCACAGATAGCGACCTGATAGCGGAAGCAGCTGCAAAGTACGGTGCAGAGGTCTTTTTTAAAAGAGATGCTGCTATGGCTAGTGATACGGCAGGAAAGCTTGATGTTATAAAAGATGCTTTTTTAAAAAGTGAGGAACATTATGGACGTAAATTTGACTACGAAATTGACCTTGATGCGACAGCCCCGCTTCGTGATGTGAGTGACATAACAAATTCTTTTGAGCAGTTTTTGCGTGATGATAATGACAACTTAATAACCGCTATGCCAAGCAGGAGAAGTCCATATTTTAACCTAGTTGAAATTTATCCAGATGGACACGTAGCACTTGCAAAAACTTTACCAAATGCTATTTTGCGCCGTCAAGATGCGCCAAAGACTTATGATATGAATGCTTCTATTTATATTTGGAAACGCGAAGTTTTATTAAATAACGATACTTTATTTTTACCAAAAACTGGACTTTATGTGATGGATGAAGATAGATCGATTGATATAGATTGTGAGCTAGATTTTAAATTTGTAGAGTTTATAATGAAGGAAAAAAATGCTAACAGATAAGGTCGTAGTAGTTACCGGAGGGGCTGGTAGGATAGGAAGTGCTTTCATAAGAGCGATTGCTAGCCAAAACGGAGTTGGCGTTATAGCAGAGGTTGATACAAAAAGAGCAAATTTGCTAAAAGACGAGATTACAAGCTCGCAAAAAGATGCAAGGATCGAGGTTTTGCAAATTGATATCAGTGATGCAAATTCTATCAATGAGGCTATAAATTTCTTGCATTCAAAGTATGGACACATAGACGCATTAGTAAATAATGCCTATCCAAAAAGTAAAAATTACGGTAAGAAATTTTTTGAGATCGACATGGATGATTTTAATGCTTTTTTAAATTTACATCTTGGTGGATACTTTAATATCTCACAAAATTTCATCAGGTATTTTTTAAGGCAAGGTCATGGTAATATCATAAACATCTCATCTATTCAAGGTATCGGAGCGCCTGCCTTTGAGACATATGAGGGGACAAATATGCACTCTCCAGCCGAATACACAGTCGTAAAACACGGCCTTCTTGGTATGACAAAATATATGGCAAAGATGTTTAAAAAAGATAATATCCGCGTGAATGCCATAAGTCCTGGAGGGATTTTGGACGGACAGCCTGAGCCATTTTTAAGCCAGTATAAAAAGAGATGTGGCACAAAAGGCATGCTTGATGCAAATGATATATGTGGGGCTTTAGTGTATCTGCTAAGTGATACTTCAAAATATGTAAATGGACAAAATATCGTAGTTGATGATGGCTTTAGCCTATAAAAATACAAATAAAATAGTATAAATTTATCTAGTTTAAGCTAGATAAATTTATATATCGCTTTTTATACGCACTTTTTCTCATACTAAATTTTACCAAGCGAGAGCTTGCTATCTATATTTTTTCTATTTTTACAATTTAACTTAATATGGAAAAATATCTAAAACCCCAAAGACTAGCTTTGGGGCTGGGGGTTTGCGTATTGTAAAAGCATTAACACATTTAAGGCTTTGCTACTGCAACAAAGCCCTATTTAAAACTTAATTTAACTAGCTACGTTATTGTAGAAGTTTCATTACGTTTTGTTGAACGCTGTTTGCTTGACTCATAGCATAAGCACCTGATTGAGCTAGGATGTTATGTTTTGAGAAGTTAGCAGACTCGCTAGCAAAATCTACGTCCCTGATTTGTGATTCTGCTGATTTTACGTTAACTTGAGTTACAGTGATGTTATTAACTGTAGCTTGAAGTTGGTTTTGAACTGAACCAAGGTCTGAACGAACTTGATCAAGTGTTTTTTGAGCTGACTCAGCGATGTCCATAACAGCCATTGCACCTTTTAGTGTCATTACACCAGCTGATTGAGCTACTGTAAGCACTTTAGTCATTCTTTGGAAGCCCATAGCACTAGCTAGTTTGCCGTCTATTTGGCCTCTTACATCTCTTAAAGCAACTGAAGCTTGAGCACCACCTTTTGCTGAGAAAGCTTCTGACTCTAGTTTTAGAGCATCACCGGCAGCTGCGCCTTTTGCAGATAGCTTAATATCTCTACCATCAAGGCGAACAAGGTTGATACGACCAACGAAAACTTGGTCTTTTTTCATACCGATTGCTTTTGAGATATTATCACCTGAAACGCTAAACGCACGACCGTCACGGCTTGTTAGAACCATTTTACCTTCTGTATTGATAGAAGCTTCAACACCTGTTTGATCTTTAACAGCGTTGATCGCATTTACTAGAGCGCCGTTGCTATCGTTTTCTTTTACATCAAGGTCGCCGATTTTAACGCCATTGATAGCAAAGCTTTTGATAGATACGCTTACTATAGAAGTTGACATAGTTCTAGTTACATCAAATGTAGCTCTAATGCCTGTTTTATCAGATGTTTTGTTGATATTTTCAGCTAATTTACCAACACCAGTTCCAAGACCAGTTGATATCTTAGTAGAAGCTATGCTAACATCATTTACGCCATCAACGCTTAAGAATTTAAGGGTAACTTTATCTGTACCAGTTAGTAGTTTTGAACTCTCAAAACGTGTAAGACCGATCTTGTCAGATGTAGTCGCACCAATACTTGCTTTAACAGTTTGGTTTGAATAAGCACCTATTTGGAACTCTTTGTTAGAGAATGTTCCGTTTAGTAGTTGCTGACCGTTAAATGAAGTAGTGTTACCGATATTGTCAAGCTCCTCCATTAGACGAACGATATCAGCTTGCAATGCTTGGCGTGATTGAGTTGTTTGGCCGTCTTGAGCTGATTGAGTAGCTTTAGTCTTGATAGTGTCAAGAACTTTTAACTGCTCGTCCATAGCTTTGTCGGCAACTTGAATGATACCAATAGCATCATTACCATTTGCAATAGCTTGACCTAGAGCTGAAGCTTGGCTTCTTAAGCTATCTGCAATAGATAGACCTGAAGCGTCATCTGCAGCTGTTTGAATTCTAAGACCAGAACTAAGTTTGTTAAGTGACTTAGATAGGTCAACGTTGTTGCTAACTGCGTTAGCGTGTGTGTTAAGTGCGTTTACGTTTGTGTTAATACGAAAACTCATTGTAAATCCTTTTATGTTTTAAGTTACGACTTCATGTCGCACGAAAACTATATCGATCGGTTTTTAAAAAAGTTTAGAGCTATGCATAAAATTTTTTATAAAAAACAAAAATTGCGCTCCACCTAAAAATTTTTCACACGTTACACTCTAAAAAATTATTTCTGCTACAATTACGCCAAAAAATTCAAAGGCTATATATAAATGAAAAGCTTAATCATCGTGGAATCTCCCGCAAAAGCAAAGACTATCAAAAATTTCTTAGACAAAAGCTACAACGTCATCGCCTCAAAAGGCCACATCAGAGACCTGCCAAAAACGAGCTTTGGCATCAAGATAGAGGATGATAAATTTACCCCAGAGTATCGCATCAGTAGCGACCACTCCGCCATCGTAAAAGAGATAAAAGAGCTTGCTAAAGGTGCAGATGAAATTTACCTCGCGACCGATGAGGATAGAGAGGGTGAGGCGATCGCGTTTCACATCGCAAATGCCATCGGCAAGGAGCCAACCAGCCTGCCTCGCATCGTCTTTCACGAGATCACCAAAAGCGCCATACAAAA
>JAHADO010000050.1 GCA_018375265.1 Campylobacter concisus
GTTTTGTCTGGATGCAGATCATTTTGATGCCGTTTTTGCCAGCTTTAAAGCACCTTTTGCCATCTGGATCTATGCGCACTGCGTCGCCTTTGCTTACTTTTATCACTTCGCCGTCGATGAAAAGCTCACCATCGCCATCGGTGATGATGTAAAGCTCCTCGTTTTGTTTGTGTGAATGGACAAATGGCACGCTCACATTTGCTGGAAGTTCGTTTATAGATACCTCACAGCCAGTTAAATTTAAAGCCTCTTTTAGCTCGACTCTTGGCTCGTTTGCGACCTTTGCAACCTGATAATTTTTCATTTTATTCTCCTTGTTTTTTGTGTTGTAATATTTTTATTTACAACCGATGAGCGAAGTATAGTGATTTTTTGTTGTAATGTCAAGAGTTACAACTAAAAATTATCAAAATTTGCAAATTTAGGCTAAAATCTACGAAAAATTTATGATAAATTGGAGTTAAAATTTGCAAAATAATGCCTTTAAAACGCTAAAGAGCATAGCTATCGAGCACGACAAAAAGCTCATTTTGACCCTTGCTTTAGTGCTAGCAGAGAATGGACTTTTTCTAGCATACCCGATATTTGCGGGCTATGCGATCAATGCAATCATGCAAGGAAATACGTTAAATGCCCTCATTTACGCACTTTTTGTGCTCGTAGCGTGGCTTGTAGGAGCCGTTAGACGCCGTGTGGATACGCAAGTTTTTGCAAATATCTATGCAAAGCTTGCTGTAAATGTCATCATGAATGAAAAACAAAATGCCAAAGACGACTCTGCCATCATCGCCAGAGTAGCGCTCTCGCGAGAGTTTGTAAATTTCTTTGAGACGCATTTTCCTATGTTTTTTACATCGGTCATTTCGATCATCGGCTCAGCGTTTATGCTCATTTTTGTCGAGCCAAAGGTCGCTGTGGTGTGCTTTGTAGTGATGACCTTTTTTCTTATATTTTTACCAAGATATATTAAGAAAAATGACGACCTTTATCTTCGCTTAAATGACCGCCTAGAAAAAGAGGCAAAGGTGATAGGTATTTTTAACAAAAGCACGCTAAATAGGCACTACGATGTCGTTTCTAAATTTCGTATAGCGATCTCAAATAGAGAGGCGATGAGCTATTTTATCATCGGCATTAGCGCTTCGCTACTCTTTTTGGTGGCGATAATAGTGCTAAGCTCGCAGCAGACAAATGCCGGCCACATCTACTCTGTGATGACCTATATATGGAATTTCGTCATCAGCCTTGACGACTCGCCAAAACTCATCGAGGAATTTTCAAATTTAAAAGATATCGGCAAGAGGATCGACGCCGAAAAGAAGGACAATAATGCACAATAAGAGCGTTCTTAGAAATTCATTTTTTCTAATTTTCACGTTTATGATAGTTGAGGCCGTTTTTGGCTTCGTTTCAAACTCGCTTGCGCTTATTAGCGACGCATTTCACATGCTCTCAGACGCTGCGGCTCTCTTTTTGTCACTGGTCGCTTTTAAGATCGCAGAAAAAAGGGCAAATTTACAAAAGACCTTTGGCTACAAAAGGGTCGAGATCATCGCCGCTTTTATAAATGCCATCGCTCTTATCGCACTTGCTGTTTTTGTCATAGTAGAAGCTATCATCAGACTTTTTAACGAGCCAGAGATCAAAGCTGAGACGATGCTTTTTGTTAGCATTTTGGGGCTTGTGGTAAATTTAGTCGTGGCCGTTTATATGCACAAAAGCGCTGATACAAAAGAAAATTTAAATATGAAAGGTGCTTATTTGCACGTGCTTGGCGACACGCTTGGCTCGGTTGGCGCTATCGTCGCAGCGCTTCTTGTGATGAAATTTAACTTCACGCAGGCCGATAGCATCGCAAGTATCTTTGTCTCGCTACTCATCATAAAAAGTGGCGCTAGCTTGCTAAAAGATAGCTTTAATATCCTGATCGAAGCCGTGCCGCTTAAGCTTGATACGGACGAAATTTTAGGCGTTATAAAGGGTGTAGATGGCGTTAAAATCGTGCATGACCTGCATATCTGGGCGATAAATGCTGGCACAAATGCGCTCATAGCCCACGTGGTGGTGGATGATGCGCTAAGCGTGGCTGAAATTTCAAAGATGATAAAGCGCATCGAGCACGAGCTTTCTCACGTTGGCATCGGCCATGTCACGCTTCAGTTTGAGAGCGAGAGCCTTGGACACAAAGCTGGTCTCATCTGCGAGCTAAAAAGCGTGCATAAAGACGAGCACTTTGGGCATCATCACTAAAATTTGACGCAAAAGGTTTAAATTTAATGTTTCGCATAAAAAATGAATATCTGGTAGTCGTGGCTATTGGTTTGCTTGGTATTTTTATGGATATGGCTCCTCTTATCGTAGTAAATTTTGCAGTAGCCTTGATCTGCGCTCTATTTTGTATGAAAAAGGGCTATATATTTATTTTGTTGCTGGCGTTAAATTTTGCTCTATATTTTAATGTCATTGATGCTCCGTTTGAACAGCCAGAGCTTTGGACTTATCACGTGTCAGCACTGGCAAATGCAACATACGGGCTTAGTGCTTTAGTTTATGCTTCAGCTTTTCTTGCTTTTTTGCCGCTTTTTGCTTATCTTTATTTTTATATTCACTTTGCGTTGTGCTCTGCGCTTTGCGTAAAAGTTTAAGAGCTAAATTTGAGCTTTAAATTTAAGCCTTGCTAGCCTAGCAAACTCATTTTTACTCAACTTTAACGATTTTTTTTATAAAATCGCCTAAAATTTAACTAGGGATTTCATGAAAAACATTAGAAACTTTAGCATCATCGCTCACATAGACCACGGCAAAAGCACGCTTGCTGACCGTCTAATTCCGGAGTGCGGCGCCGTAAGCGACCGTGAGATGAGCTCACAAATCATGGACACGATGGACATCGAAAAAGAGCGTGGCATCACGATCAAAGCCCAGTCTGTCCGCCTAAACTACGCACTAAATGGGCAAAATTTTGTTATAAATTTGATAGATACCCCAGGACACGTCGATTTTAGCTACGAGGTAAGCCGTAGCCTAGCTAGCTGCGAGGGCGCGCTTCTTGTCGTGGATGCTAGCCAGGGTGTGGAGGCGCAAACCATCGCAAACGTCTATATCGCGCTTGAAAACAACCTAGAGATCATCCCAGTCATCAATAAGATCGACCTACCAGCGGCTGACCCTGCTAGGGTAAAAGATGAGATCGAGCACATCATCGGACTTGACTGCTCAGGAGCGATCGAAGTGAGCGCAAAAACAGGCGTTGGCATAAAAGAGCTGCTTGAAGCAATCATCACGAGGATCCCTGCGCCAAATGGCGATGCAAGCAAGCCTACAAAGGCGCTCATTTACGATAGTTGGTTTGACAACTACCTTGGCGCGCTTGCTCTTGTGCGTGTTTATGATGGTGAAATTTCAAAAAATGATGAAATTTTAGTCATGGGCACGGGCAAAAAGCATATCGTGCTAGACCTCATGTATCCAAACCCTATAGCTCCGATCAAGACCAAAACGCTTAGCGCTGGCGAGGTTGGCATCGTGGTTTTGGGGCTTAAAAATGTTAGCGACGTGCAGGTGGGCGATACGGTGACGCAGGCTAGAAACCCGCTAAAAGAGCCAGTTGGCGGCTTTGAGAGGGCTAAGCCGTTTGTTTTTGCGGGACTTTATCCTATTGAAACTGATAAATTTGAAGATCTGCGTGACGCGCTGGATAAGCTAAAGCTAAATGATAGCTCCATTAGCTACGAGCCAGAGACCTCGGTCGCACTTGGATTTGGCTTTAGGGTTGGCTTTTTAGGTCTTCTTCACATGGAGGTCGTCAAAGAGAGGCTGGAGCGCGAATTCGACCTTGATCTCATCGCCACAGCGCCGACTGTGACTTATGAAGTCATCCAAACTGATGGGCTAAATTTAAAAATTCAAAACCCAAGTCAGTTGCCACCAGTCAATAAAATAGACTCGATCCTTGAGCCATACGTGAAAGCGACTATCATCACACCAAGCGAGTTTTTGGGCAACATCATCACGCTCTTAAACAACCGCCGCGGCATACAAACAAAGATGGACTACATCACGACTGACCGCGTATTGCTCGAGTATGATATACCGATGAATGAGATCGTGATGGACTTTTACGATAAGCTAAAGTCAAGCACAAAAGGCTACGCGAGCTTTGACTATGAGCCTAGCGACTACCGCGTGGGTGATCTAGTGAAGCTTGATGTCAAAGTGGCCGGTGAGACGGTCGATGCGCTCTCTATCATCGTGCCTGAGAGCAAGGCACAGACAAAGGGCAGGGACTTTGTAAAGGCGATGAAAGAGATAGTGCCGCGTCAGCTCTTTGAAGTGGCGATACAAGCTAGCATCGGTAATAAAATAATAGCTCGTGAAACCGTAAAGTCAATGGGTAAAAACGTCACAGCCAAGTGCTACGGCGGCGATATCACTCGTAAGAGAAAGTTGCTTGAGAAGCAAAAAGAGGGTAAGAAGCGGATGAAGGCGATAGGAAAGGTGAATTTGCCGCAGGAGGCGTTTTTATCCGTCCTAAAAATAGACTAGCGGCGTGCCGTGAGCGCCTTTGAATGAGCTTTAAATTTTCTCTCTTCGATGGACTATTTGTCCTATCTTGATCGAAAATTTATGCGCAACATCCAAAATCATCTCACGACATTATGATTTGCCTTATACTGTTTTGATAGGTTTAAATACTAAATTTACAAAAAGGAGTGCTATGCCGTTTGTGAAAATTTGCGTGACAAAAGAGGGTGATAGCCCAAGTGTGGAGCAAAAAGAGAAGATGATAAGCGGAGTTACAAAGCTAATAAGCGAAATTTTAGGTAGAAGCGCTCAAAATACCGTTGTCATTATCGATGAGATCGATACGAACAACTACGGCATCGCAGGCGAGAGCGTGAAAAATCTACGCAAAAAACAAAAAGAGCAAAAGGAAGTGAAATGCTAAGAGCGACATTATTAGCAGTTTTTGCAGCCGTCTTTCTAACTGGCTGCGTGGCAAAAGCTAGCCTTTGTCTATCGTGCGAGGGCATAGACGGCGTGCAAAGTGCAAGTATAAGTAGCGAAGATAAGACCTATTTTGAAGAGGTCATGAGGGTCCCAGCTGACTGCAGCGCTTGCAGGGGCAGGGGCGATGGTGTCTTTATAAATGGCGTCAAGTATAGAAGCGACGTGGCGATAAACTGCTGCTTAGAAAAAAATATGATCGACATAAATGTTGGGTTAAAGAAGGTATATTTTCATAGGATCGTGGATGCTAGAAGCAGCGCAAGGTCGATTTATTACACAAGAGAAGATGGTAGCGGCGTAGTCTTTAACTCAAATCCACGTCTTGAAGTGCTCTTTTATATGTTTTTAAAACGTGAGCTAAATTCGCGTGGCATCGTTGTCGTGGATACGCAAACATCGCCTTATACATATAGGCTTGATTTTAGATTTGACGAGCTTAGAGGCACTTACTCTAGAAGCTCAGAAATTTTAAACGGACATCTATATGGCGAGCTTGTGCTTTCAGATATAAATTTCAAAAAACGAATTCCTATCTCGACTAGACACCACGTGGAGGAGCTTGAGGCGTCAAAAAGCGGTCAGTTTGACTTCTTTATCGCGCTTTTAGTCAAGCAAGCTGCCATAAAAGTGGCTGATGAGATCACTAAACTTTGAAAGGAAAAATATGGGTAAATTTAAATTTCTAGCTATCTTTGGACTTTTTGTCCTATTTTTGAGCGGCTGCGCACCTACTCAGACAGTAGTTGCCTTTGATCCTTATAAAACTGCTGCAAGTCAGCAAGCTAACGGCCTTGAAGTATATATAAGCGCGGTGCATGATAGTCGCAAAAACAAAAGTACTATCGCAACTATAACTGATGGCAGAGGCACTGTAAAAGAGTATGTCGTGCTTCAAAACGATCTCGCGACTTATTTTAGCGACTCCCTTAAAAGAGAGCTTGCAGCACGTGGCGCAAATGTAAATGGCATGGGCGGTGTTGTGGTTGAAGTTTTCATAAACGAATTTGAAGCAAATATGAGCGGATATAACAGCGACAACACAAGAGGTAAGATAAAGATCACTCTTAAAATTCAAAAAGGCGATCAAAGCATCATCAAAAATATCTCAAACAACCAAACCAAATTTGAGCTAGTTCGCACTGGCGGAGCATTTAAGCCATTCTTAACAGACATCATCAACGACGCCGTTAAACGCTCTGCGATCGCTATCTTAAATAGCTGATGTTTTGCGCGTTTTGCAAGAGCTTTACGCTAAATACATTTTGTAAAACCTGCTCGCAAATTTTAAGCGAGCCAAGCCCTTTGGTAAGAGAGCTAGAGGGCTTTAAAATTTATAGCTTCTATGGCTACTCTGAGATCAAAGAGCTCATCCACTCAAAGCACCAAATGCACGGACTTTTTATCTATAAAAATTTAGCCAAATTTGCTTTTAAGAAATTTGCTAAAAGCTTTAGCTTTCCAGAGCAAATTTACGCCCTGCCGATAGACGATAGAGTGCATCATGGCTACTCACACACGGCCATTTTGGCAAATGAGCTTCGTGCTAAAAACCTTAAACCCATCTTTCACGCCTTGCATGCGACAAGCAGTGTCAGCTACAGCGGCAAGGATCTTAAATTTAGACAAAACAATCCAAGAAATTTTAAAATTTTAAAAAATATCACTGCGCCAGTTATCTTAGTCGATGACATCGTAACCACTGGCACAACGATACTAGAAGCTAGAGATACACTTCAAAAAGCAGGCGTTGATGTACTTTTTGCGCTTGTTTTAGCAGATGCTAGAAACTAAGCTTTATATGAAATTTAGCTTGAAATTTCACACCTAAATAATTGTAAATAGCTATTAATAATAAAAAAAATTTGCCGATATAAACATAAAATTTACACAAAGGGATTTTGTTTATGAAAAAAGCAGCAAACAAGATAGCACTCATTATCGTGGTGCTTTTAGTTGTCTCACTTGGCGTGTTTTCAACGGTGAATTACACAAATACCAAGGAGAGGATTTATGATCTAGCAAAGGAGTCTAAGACTTCATCTTCAAAAGTTTTGCAGTTTTATATGAATGCATTTTTTGAAGATAAGCTTGCAGCCGTTCAAAATTTTGCTAGTTACCTCGAGGCGCATCCACAAATTTTGGATGACAAAGAGGCTTTAGAAAAAGTGCTGATGAACGCAGCGCAGGTTACTGATTTTTCTGAGTTTTACTTTGGTTATGCGGCTGATGGTGCTGTTTATAACGCTGTGCTTGATGGCAAAGAGCGTAAATTTATGGTTTTTGATCAGAGAAAAAACTATGATGCGAGGATTAAAGGCTGGTACAAGGACGCTATTGCAAAAGAGGGCATCATCTTTTCAGCTCCATACACAAGCTCAGCTGGTGGCTTAAATTTAACTATCGCTAAAAAGATAGTTGTTGATGGCAAGGTTGTTGGTGTCTTTGGCGTGGATATGGGCATAGATAAGCTTGATAATGAGCTTAATAAGATAAAACCAACTCCAAGTAGCGCGATAGCTTTATTTGATCTAGAGCATAAAAAGATAATTCATTTCGTTCATAAGGATCTTGTTTTATCTGATGCTAGCGAAGCTATGAAGATCATTGACGACTACTCAAACGAGTATAAGAAAAATGGAGATAAAACATTTACTTACAATCTTAGAGGCACAGAGAGACTTCTTGCTTGCGAGCTTTACGATCAAGCAAACTGGCTTGTATGCTCTGCAAACTCTTGGAGCGATTATGACGGAAGCCTTAGCAAAACACTTGTCTCACAAGTCATCTCTTCAGTTATATTTATAGTAGTCATCGTAGCGCTTCTTATATTTATCGTTAGTAGATCACTTAAGCCACTCTCAAAGATATCTGATTCGCTTATTTCGTTCTTTAAATTCCTAAACTACGAGATCAAAGAGCCAGTTAAGTCAAATATCGTTTCTAAAGATGAATTTGGCGTTATGTCTTCTCTTATAAACGAGAACATCCAAAAGATCCAAACATCTAAAGAAAAAGAGAACACCTTCATCCAAAAAGCCAACACCTTTGTAAATGAGATAAAAGATGGCAACTATGAAGCAAGCCTAGAAGCTGATACTAATAACCCAGCTCTAAATCAACT
>JAHADO010000051.1 GCA_018375265.1 Campylobacter concisus
ACACGCTTATCTGCACCGACTGTTAGATCTATATATGTTTGTCCGCTTGGTAAAATTTTGGCATTACCATGATCATCCTCAAGTGCTAAACGAAGCTTGGTGCCAGGATCGCGGTCCACGCCAAATACAATATTTGGTTGTTCGTCATTAGTAAGTGAGATGTTGTACTCTTTTATAGTTTTTGTCTCATCATCAAAGTTATTTTTCTGGATAACCTTCTCATAGTCCTCTACCCTAAGGTATTTAGCGATATTTATAGCTCCGCCATCTATCTGCGTGGCAAGCTTGACGTCATCTATGTAGCTTAAAATTCCAAAGTCAAAGAGCCTACCGCGAACGCCATCTGTCGTGGTGACCTCGTTTGGTGTCGTGATAGTAGCCCTAACAGGCGTAGAGTGATCGACCGAGATAGGGACATTTGGTATGCTAAATTTGCCATCTACTATAGGAAGTGGCGCTGAGCCGTCACTTGGCAATGCGGTTAGTCCATCGTCGCTTATTGTGTATTTGACCGTTGTGGTTACAGCTGGTATGGTCGGAGTTGAGATAGTGACGCTTACATTGCTTCCTGGTTTTGCGTTGCTAGGTACGTAGATATCAAGGTCGCTTTGGGTTGATGGTGAGCCAGAAGGCGTGGTGATGCTATCTATGAGCCCGTCGCCGTCATTATCTCTTGCAAACTGCACCTTTATGCTGTTGTCTACGGTGATCTCGTCTGTGACTGGGTCTGCTTTGTTGCCAGCTTTATCGGTAAATGTAGTCGTGAAATTTGTCGTAACACCATAAAGTTTTGTCGTGGTCTCTATGGTGCCATTATTTACACTAATAGCTACGCCATCATCTCTTGTGGCACTATATGCGCCGGATGCGTTTTGAGAAATTTTAATGGTTATCTTATCTGTTTTGCCGTCGCTTCCTGCGATATCTATCTCAAATTTATCGCCATCTCTTGCGTCGTTTGGAATTTTCATCTTTATAGAGGTTTTCACACCATCAGGACTAAAACCGCTCTCTTTACTAGTTAGCACGCCGTCTTTATTGCTATCTTTTGCAAACTGCACATGCGGAGACCTAACAGGTGCGACCGTATCGCTTGAAATTTCACTCACACTTAAAGCTTTTAAAGCTCCAGTCGTGCCATCAATGATCGTCGTGCTTAGCTTTTTTCTGCTTGGATCAGTTGAGCTTGTAGGGTCAGTAACTGTGATCTTGCCATTTTGGATAGAGATAGTCTCACTACCTCCATCAAGCGTGGCAGTAAGTCCGTCAGGTGCGATAGTATAGGTCTTTGTGACGCTTGTTGGTGTGCTAGCTGGATCATCGACCTTTATGCGGATCTTGTCGCCAACTGCGGCGTTGTTTGGCACATAGATATCGATAAGCGACGCCGTGCCGCCACTTTTAGCTAGTTCGGCTGCATTTATAATGCCATCTTTATTCTCATCAAGGGTAAAAACGGCGATCGGATCGTTATTATTTGCGATAGTTACCATATCTGTCGCACCTGGGTTGCCCGATTTGCTTATCATTTGGATATTTACATTTGTTGGTGTTGATGATGAAATTTTAACAGCACTTGCCACATTAAAGCCGACATTTCCGCCGCTCTCACTTGTGAGTGGATAGCTCTCGCCACTATCTTTATCAACAAGCGTGCCGCTAGATGTTTTAACAAGCGTCTTTTCATGCAAAGTGCCGTCAGGATCAGTTGTGGTGAGCTTTATCTTGTCGCCTATTTTCATATTTGGCGATAAAACGATCTTCGCATCATCGCTTGGCGTACTGCTGGCTGGATTAAAGCCATTTTCGCTAGCGTCTATCACGCCGTCGCCGTTTAAGTCTTTACCTAAGACCACCTTTGTAAAGCTAAGAGCTGGTGTAACGGTATCAACGCTTGCGGCCGCCTTTGCTGGAGCCGAGCTAGCGCCACTTGCTAGCGTGATGCTAGAGCTTACATTAAACGGAGCATTTGGCGTTATAGCAACGCTTGGGATGATAAATTCTTTTTGATCTGGATTTATTGCATTTGGCGTGATAGGCAAAATTTCGCTTGGATTGTTTTCATTTATCACGCTTGTGCCTGCAGGATCTACCCTGTAAGAAAGTGTGGTTTTTACGCCGTTATTTACAACTTCTAGCGTCACTTTGTCGCCTGGCCTAAAGTCGTTATTAAAAGCAACAGCCATGCTTGTGTGATTAGGATCGCCGCCTGCTTCTGCGATATTGATATAGCCGTCACCATCAAGGTCTTTTAAAAGTGCGATGCTAGGCGCTAGTATAGCTGGAGCGCTCTCTTTTTGCTCAACCACTACTGGCGCTGCTCCACTAATAGAACTAACTGGCATTGCTGGCTCGCTTGAGATGATAGCTGGTAGCTCTAGCGTACCGCCGTCAAACCAAACTACGTTTGAGATGTGCCCTTGCGTGTCAAAATTTGATCCATTTATGCTTGCTGCGTCGCTACCATGACTAGAGCCATGAGAGTGGTGGCTAGAGCCTTGAGCGCTTTCGTCGCTGCTTTTACTACTAGACTCTTCGCTCTCGCCAAAAATCCTTCTCTTGTCTTCTTCTACTTGCGCTTCATTGCCTTGGGCGTCAAATTTTGCATTTGATAGCTCTTTTGTAATGATGATAGTTTGTGGTTCAAGTAGCGTGATAGGCGCAGCGTGGTCGAAATTTACAACGATAGTGTCGTTGCTGCTTTGCGTGATGATCTCATCGCCTAGAAATATCTCGTCGCCCTGCTTTAGCAAGATCAACTTTCCGTTTCGTTTTACAAAAACTTTTCCACTTATCTTTGCGACGACACCAACGCTTTGCATCTTTCATCCTTTAAATTTAAAACTAAAACATCCATTTAAATTTTCACGCGATTATAGCCAAAAGTATTACAAAATAAATAAAGTGATTTTATATAAAAAATTGTCATTTTACCGCTCTTTTTTGTATCTAAAACTTAGTGTGATTGCCTGATGATACGCTATTTTTACAATTATATAAAAGAGCAAATTTAAATAAATTTTAGCAGTAAGAAAATTTCTATATCACAAAGTAAATTTTAAAACTATTTTGTTATCAAATTTTATTTATTTTGAAAAATTTATATTTGAAATTTCCCACGCCAAAAGACGTGGGATAAAATTTACGCTATCTTGCTAGCGTCGATGATGTTTAGATCAAGACCTAGATCTTCGACAGATAGACCAAGTGCAAGACCTACAAGCTGAGAAAGGTGGATGATAGGTTTTCTAACATCTGAGTGGTTCTCATCTTGATATCTCTCTTGATAGATGTCAAGTTGCATTTGACAAAGTGGGCACGGAGTCACAACTACGTCTGCGCCATTTTGATCAGCGTTATTTACGATCTGGCTTGACATTTTTCTTACTGATTTTCCAGCTGGATAGCTAGCGTGGAAGCCGCAGCAGTCAAGTCTATTCTCAAATGGCACGATAGTAGCACCAAGTGCGCTTACAACAGTTTCAAAGCTCTTTGGATTTACCGAGCTTTCTCTGTTATGTAGATCTTTTTCAGGTCTTAGGCTGTGGCAGCCGTAAAATAGCGCTACTTTTAGACCGCTAAGTGGCTTAACAACCTTTGCTTTTAGCGTATCGACATTTTGGTAAAGCTCCCAAAGAAGGCTTGTTACCTCAGATGTGCCATTATATTTCATATTGCCTTCAGCTAAAAATGTATTGATACGATCTTTTGCACCCTTATCAAGTGTGCTTTTAGCTCTTGTTAGAGTTAGCATACAAGTTGAGCATGTCGTAAGCATCGGCATATTCATCTGCTCTGCAAGCGCTATATTTCTAGCATTTGCTACAAGTGCAGCCATAGGATCTACGTCTTGTGCTTGTTGAGCACCACAGCAGCTCCAGCCCTTTATCTCGTGAAGCTTCCAGCCAAGTACTGGAGCGATAGCCTCAAGCGACATCTTAGCCTCTTTAGCTGCTTGAGTGAGTACGCATCCTGGGAAAAAAGCGAATTCATTTTGCATAATTACTCCTTACTAGCAGCTTTGCGAGCCGCATTTATCATTTTTACTAGATCGTCATGACCTTCTATGTCTTCTTCACCAAATACATGAAGCGGATTCATCTTGCCAGCAAGCATTAAGTTTGCAGCGATGTCTAGTTTGCCCATATTTTTGATAACGCCTTCTGAACGAAGCGCAAGTCTAACCTCATTTAGTCTGCCTGAGCCATCAACTAGATCAGTTAAGAACGCCTCAGCGTGATCTGGCCCCATGCCCTCATTAAAGCCTTTTTGTATAGCCATGATGCGAAGATCAGTTATGTCAGCGCATGCGCTTATGCCTTTTGGACAGCGGTCAGCACACTCTTGGCATTTTACACACATCCAAAGGCCATTATCGATAGCTGGTTTTAGGTGTGGCATAGGATCTTTGCTACGTGAGTCAAAGGCAGCTCTATAAGCATGAACAAATACAAATGGCTGCATATAATCACTCGCGTCTGCTTCAAGTTTATTACACTCGCTAGCACACGCACCGCAAAGTATGCAGTCCCATTCAAGTGCGACTTTGTCGTACTCTTTTTGGCTTTGCTTACAGCCTTTTTCAGCGCTAAATTCTGGCTTAGCAGTGATGCTTGGTTTGATCTTGCGTAAATTTTCTATACTTGGCTCCCAATCCACCATAAGGTCTGAGATAACCTTGAAATTTCCAAGTGGTGAAATTCTAATAGTATCTGGGTTGCCATATTCAGCCAAAAGCTCGTTCATCTTTGTGTCGCAAGCTAGATATGAGTGACCATTTACTCTAACAGCGCACGCACCGCATATCGCTGAGCGACAAGATGCTGTGAAATTTAGCGTCGCATCTTTCTTTTGTTTGATATCAAAAAGCACTGTTAAGAGCGTTTTACCTGCGATCTCTTCGTTTGTTAGCTCATAAGTTGATTCATATTTTTTAGTTCCGTCAAAACGGTCGATAATAATTTTCATCCTAGCTCCTTACTCTGGCTTCTTGCCGTCAAGTGAAAATATGCCTGTCACAACATCTTTGTAGCCAAGCTCCAACTTGCCGTCTTTTAGTGTGACTATGCTGTGTTTTAAGAAATTTACATCATCTCTTTTTGGATAGTCCTCTCTTGTGTGAGCGCCACGGCTCTCAAGACGATTTTGCGCTGCAAGACATGCTGCACGAGACAGAAGTATAAGGTTGCCAAGCTCGACGTAGTCGGTAAATGCTGTGTTCATGACTGGATTTTGATTTGGCACTTTGATGGTGTCATATTTTGCTTGGATGGCTTCTAGATTTTTAGAGAGCTGATCTAGTTTTGCGCCAGTTCTAAAAATACCCATTAGATCCCAGTTGTTTTTGCCAAGCTCTTCACGAAGTGCGTACATATCATTTACGCCACCCTCACCTGTTGCGATAGATTTAAATTTATCTTGCCACATTTTTGCTAGCTCAGAAGTTTTCTTGCCGCTTGCAAATTTTGCATTTTGAGCATAAGCACCAGCACCTTTGCCAGCTAGATCGCCAGTTACAACTGCGTCAGTTAGGCTGTTACCACCAAGGCGGTTTGCACCGTGGATAGATACGCATGAAGCCTCGCCACCTACATAAATTCCAGGGATTTTTGTGCTCATATCATCAAATTTAGCTACCTCTATACCGCCCATTGAGTAGTGAGCTGTTGGGCGGATAGGCACTGGTTGCTCGATAAGGTCGATGTCTTGAAAAAGCATAGCTGTGTGGCGAATTTTTGGAAGCTTTTTCATGATAGTATCTTTGCCAAGGTGACGAACATCACAAAGTACATAAGCGCTCATGCCCTCGCCAAAGCCTCTACCTTCGCGAATTTCTGTCTCGATAGCACGAGCGACGACGTCACGAGGAGCTAGCTCCATTTTTTCGTGATAGTTTTTCATAAAGCGCTCGCCCTTGTTGTTTAACAAGTATCCACCCTCGCCACGAGCAGCTTCTGTGATAAGTGTGCCGCCATTTTGAACGCCAGTTGGGTGAAACTGAAGCATCTCAGGGTCCTCAAAACCAATACCTACTTTAAGCGCAGCAGCTATGCCATCGCCTGTTGCTATAAATGGAACTGATGTGCGGTTATAGAAAATTCTAGTGTATCCGCCAGTTGCGATGACAAGTGACTTGCAAAGAACTGGGTAAATTTGACCATCTTGGATGTTGCGAAGAACGACGCCTTCAACCTTGCCGTCCTCAAGACCGATCTCAAGTAGCTCATGATCCATTAGAAATTTAACGCCAGCTGTGATAGCGTCGTCAAGACAGGCGTGCATCAAAACGTGACCGGTTTTATCAGCTGCATAGTTACAGCGTTTTTTGCTAGCGCCACCCATGAAACGAAACGCCACGTCGCCATTATCTTTACGAGAAAAGAGCATGCCGTTGTAGTCTAGCTCGTGGATGACTGCGCCTGCTGCCTCGCAAAATTTCACAACTGCATCTTGATCAGCAAGATAAGCTGCACCTTTTACGGTGTCATAGGCGTGAAGCTTGAAGCTGTCGCCGTTGCTAAAGTCAGTAACGCCGTTTATGCCACCCTCTGCCATACAAGTCGCATTACGTGATGGCATCATCTTTGTAGCAACAACGACGGTTGAGTTTGGATATTGCTTGCGAACGGCTGTTGCTGCACGAAGTCCAGCACCGCCAGAGCCGATTATTAGCACATCAACGGATGGCAAGCCATTTTCATTGCCCTTTGGCAACTCGCCAGCAAAAACATTGGTCGCACCAGCTGTTGTAGCTAGCGCACCTACGCTGATACAGGCGCTTTGTAGAAATTCTCTTCTGGTAAATTTTTCACTCATTGATAACTTCCTATTTTAATAAGTTTATTAGCGTTAAAACGCACCGCCAGTTCATTTCTTAATATTTTTTAAAACAACTATATTAATTAAAAAATTAATGATGAAACTTTACATAAAATTTACTTAAAAGAAACATAAAGATTTATTTTAGGTTAAGAAATGAGAGCTGATATTAAAATCAAAAAGGATTATATAGGCTTTTTAAAGTAATTTATATAAATTTAGTGGTAGAAAATTTTATAAGATATATAAAAATTTCTACCGATTTGAAGTTTGTTTTTGCTTTTAAATTCTTAAGCTTTAAAAGCTCTTTTTTAGGATATTAAAGAGATAAATTTACTTTTATACTTAAATAAATTTATTAAGTATAATAAATAACATTATTTTTGTCCTATTATCAAAATTCACCACTTGGGTGCAAAATTTCTTTTAGCTCGCTATCACTTAGCTTATAGTTGTAAAACCTCTCGTAAAACTCTTTTGTTTTTTGCTCTAAATTTAGATCGCTAAATAGCTCTGGGTAAAATGTCTTAGCCAGCCAAAGCGGATAAAGCGCACCCTCAGCACTTCTTACACTCCAAAGATAAACGCCACTTGGCACTACAAAAATTTGCCCATTTTGCACAGCTTTTAGCTTGGCAAATGATGCGTTTTTAGCGATAGCATCGGCACTTTTTTGCGAATTTGTGATGATGATGTCTGGGTTAAAGATGATGACTTGCTCTTCGTTTATCGCTTTAGAAATTTTAAAATCACCATCGCTTAGCTCTGAGCTTAAATTTATGCCGCCAGCTACGCTAATATACTCAGCGCCGATATCCTTTGAGCTAATGGTGCTAAAGTTTCCTGAGTTGTAGTTAAGCACCAAAACTCTCTTTTTTGGCCTTAAATTTGCTGTTTTTTGACTTACAAATTTTATGTTGTCGTTAAAATACTCATTAAACTCACGCGCTCTTTTTACGCTCTTTTCGCCCCAAATTTCAGCGATCTTGCTAAAGCTATCTTGTATCTCTTTGATGCTTTGAAATTTATCTATCTTCACAACTGCGATACCAGCGCTTTCAAGCTGAGCCTTGCTATTTTCATCAAACATTATACCAATTGGCCCAAAAACAACTTGCGTTTTTGAAGCGATGATCGTCTCGACGCTGCTACTTAGCATACCGCTTTTGTTGTTGTTGCTCTTTATATTTGGAAAAATTTTTGACATTAGTGGAGGCAGTTTTGGCGCACCACTAATTATGTGATCTTCATTGCCAAGCATCGCAGAGACCTGCACAAA
>JAHADO010000052.1 GCA_018375265.1 Campylobacter concisus
TATGGCTGGATCAGTGCTTATGAGAAAAGTCTTTAAAACTCTAAAAAAACAGGTCAGCTACGATGAGTATGGCGGTGCTCCGCTTCTTGGCGTAAATGGCTGCGTCATCATAAGCCACGGCAAAAGCAACTCAAAAGCTATAAAAAATGCAATCTTTCAAGCAATTAAATTTGCTAACTCGAATATAAATAAAGTTATAGAAGAAGAACTTTCACACTTTGCAAGGTAAAATATGCCAAAAGCTTCATTGATCTCCATTGCGTCATATGTCCCAGAAAAAATTTTAACAAATTTTGATTTTGAAAAAATGGTCGACACGAGCGATGAGTGGATAGTGAAGCGAACTGGTATAGAGCAAAGACACATCGCAACGACTGAGATAACAAGCGATCTTGGCACAAAAGCTGCCGAGCTAGCTATAAAGCGCTCAGGGCTTGAAAAGTCACAAATCGACGCGGTAATCTGCGCTACGATATCTCCAGATCATCTTTGCATGCCTTCAACTGCATGCAAGATAGCTTCAAATTTAGGATTAAATTTTGGCATTACAGCTTTTGATATAAGTGCGGCATGCACAGGATTTATCTATCTCTTAGAGATTGCAAATTCTCTTATCATAAGCGGTGCTAAGAAAAATGTTTTGATCATAGGAGCTGAAAAACTAAGCTCGATAATCGACTACACAGATAGAAGCACATGCATACTTTTTGGTGACGGAGCAGGAGCAGCAGTGATAAGCGCTAGCGAAGAAAACGAGATCATCGACATCCACACTGCAAGCGATGGCAGACAGGCTGAGCTTTTGATAACTCCAGGATGTGGTAGTGCATTTCCAGCTAGCGATGAGACGCTAAAAAATAGACTAAATTTCATCCACATGAGTGGAAATGAGGTCTTTAAAATAGCTGTTCAAACGCTTAGCAAAAGCGTGATAGAAATTTTACATGCAAACAAAATGCAAAGCAAAGATATCGACTTTTTCATACCTCATCAAGCAAATATCAGGATAATAGACGCCGTAAAAAATAGACTAAACTTCACTGACGAGCAGTGCGTTTTGACGGTTGCAAAATATGGTAACACAAGCTCTGCTTCGATCCCAATGGCAATGAATGATGCTTACGAGGATGGACGCATCAAAAATGGTTCAGTTTTGCTTCTTGATGCATTTGGTGGTGGCTTTACTTGGGGTTCGGCGATACTAAAATTTGGCGGAAAAAATTTTAGCGATCTGTAATTAACCGCTTCTGCACCCAAAACTCTAAATTTAATAAAATTTCTACAACATCTTCTATAAATTTTTAAAAATTTCCATTCATTTTCAAATGCATATTAAAATTACACTGTTTTAAATTTCTAGATCTATTTAATTAGAATTTAAATTTTTATGGATATAATTTCGCAATCAATAAAATTTATTATTAAGGAGAAAAAATGTTAGTAACAAAAAAAGCACCTGACTTTACAGCTGCAGCAGTTTTAGGAAACAATCAAATCGTAAATGATTTCAACCTTTACAAAAACATAGGCGAAAAGGGTGCTGTTGTGTTCTTCTACCCAATGGACTTTACATTTGTTTGCCCAAGCGAGATCATCGCGTTTGATAAAAGATACGACGAGTTCAAGTCACGCGGTATCGAAGTTATCGCAGTTTCTTGCGACAACCAGTTCTCACACTTTGCATGGAAAGAAACTCCAGTAAACAAAGGCGGTATCGGCAAAGTTCGCTTCCCAATCGTAGCTGACATGACAAAATCAATCGCTCGTGGCTTTGACGTACTTCTAGAAGATGCTGGCGTAGCACTTCGCGGTTCATTCCTACTTGACAAAGATGGCACAGTTCGCCACGCAGTTATAAATGACCTACCACTTGGTAGAAACATCGACGAGATGATCAGAATGGTAGATACTATGCTATTTACAAATGAGCACGGCGAAGTTTGCCCAGCTGGCTGGCACAAAGGTGATTCTGGTATGAAACCAAGCACTGAAGGTGTTGCTGACTACCTTTCACATAACGAAAGCAAACTATAATTATTCAAATTTCTAGGCAGCTTTGCCTAGAAATTTCCTCTCTACACAAATTTAAATATTTTTTTAATATAACTTTATATATGATAGCGATGTTTTAATAAATAACCTTTTTTGGAGACCCCATGGAGTTTAAGGGCAGGCAAGAACTTGTCGAAAATTGCGAGGATTGCATACTTGGTTTAAGAGCTAAATTTATAGATGAGGGTATCAAATTTTGCAGACAACTGACCCTTGTAGTGCCACACGAGCAGATGAAAATTTGCCTTGAAAGCATCTTTGACGCGCTACTCATCCAAAAGCCAAATGCCACACAAATTCGCGACGACTTAAACAGCCTAATACCAAAACTAAACGCAAAAGATGAGCTAGTAAATTTCTTGCTCTTAAATTTGACACTAAATTTTAGTCATGCTTGCGACGATGCAGTATATGTGGGCTATTTTGTAAATGCCGTTTCAAGGATGAAAGAAATTTTATATAACACGCAAGATCATCAAGAAACCACGGTAAAAACAATGATCGATACTGGCTCATTTTTTTATGAAGATCCGATCAATACATTTACACGCATGAAAAACGCCAAGGTCCGCCCTGAGTTTTTAAATTTATACGACGGACTAAATATAAAATACGAAGCTGAAATTTTAGAGGTTAAAGAAGATAGCGTCGTTTTTCGCGTAGATATGATGCAAATTTTAGCCATGAAGCAAGATGGCAAGGGTTTTATCCTGCCAAACAGCTTCTTTTCAAAGCAACTTCGCGCCGACATCATCGACTACAATATCGCCGATAAAAGCGTCACCCTTTCAAATTTCTCACGCACAGCGACCATGCATGCAAACAAGAGAAAATTCCAGCGCGTCTTGCCAAACCGCTTTACCAAAATTTCTCTAAAAGGAGAGCAAGGCGAGCTTGTTGGTAGCCTTTATGACATCTCAGAGGGCGGCATGAGCATATTAAGCTCACAAGCTACAAATTTTAAAGACGGCGAAGAGTTAGAGGCAAATTTTGACATCATGCTCTCACCAGATGAAGTAAAAAATGTCTCTTTAAAGCTAAAGCTAGTCACAGAGCTAGCATACAAGGGCTACATCAGATACTGCATGCAGCTAGTTAATGATGACAAAACGATAAAAGACTTCACGCAAAAGCGCGTCAAAGAGACACTTGACGAGCTTCGCTCACGCATAAATTTATACGAATAAGGCAATTAGTGAAAACCATACAAGAAAATTTAAAACTTTTTTACATCGGACTAAAAGATAAAGAGCCATTTTTTTATAAAAACAAGGACCTAACCACTCACGCAGCCATTATTGGTATGACAGGTAGTGGCAAAACAGGCCTTGGTATCACGCTTTTAGAAGAGGCCTGCATAGACAACATCCCCTCTATCATCATCGACCCAAAGGGCGATATCACAAATTTAGCCCTCACCTTTCCGCAGATGAGAGCGGAGGATTTTTTACCTTATGTCGATGAAGCAGAAGCGGCAAATAAAGGTCAAAGCGTAGAGGAATTTGCCGCCGCTCAGGCCGAGCTTTGGAGAAACGGCATAGAGTCGAGCTTTCAAGACCTTGAGCGAGTAAAAATTTTAAAAGATAGCGCTAGCTTTAATATCTACACACCAAAAAGCTCAGCTGGCATAGGTGTGGCGCTACTTAGCGACTTTGCCTGCCCAAATATTAGTGACGATGAAATTTTTAGCAACTATATAAATTCGCTCGCAGCGTCGGTGCTATCGCTTATTGGCATGAGTTCTGAGGATATGAGCTCAAAAGAGCAGCTGCTTATCTCCACTATATTTGAGACTAAATTTAAGGAGCAAAAAGACATCAGCATCGAAGAGCTTATCAATTTCATAGCAAATCCGCCGTTTAAAAAGATAGGCGTTTTTGACGTGGATACCTTCTATCCAAGCAGTGAGCGTCTAAAGCTTGCCATGAAGATAAACGCACTCATCGCAAGCCCAAGCTTTAAGGGCTGGACGCAGGGCGTTAGACTTGAAATTTCAAAGATGCTTTTTGATGAAAATGGCAAAGCAAAGTGCAATATCTTTACGATCTCGCACCTAAATGACGCTGAGAGGATGTTTTTTGTCACCCTTTTACTAAACGAGATCATCGCGTGGATGCGCGGTACAGAGGGCACTAGCTCACTTAGAGCGATCCTATATATGGATGAAATTTTTGGCTTTTTTCCGCCAAACGCAAATCCGCCGTCAAAAACGCCTATGCTCACACTCTTAAAACAAGCCCGTGCATTTGGTTTAGGCTGCGTATTAAGCACGCAAAACCCAGTCGATCTTGACTACAAAGGCCTTAGCAACATCGGCACTTGGTTCATCGGCCGCCTCCAAACAGCGCAGGATAAAGCCCGCGTGATCGACGGCCTAAGCGGCATCGCTGGCTCAAGCTTAGACAAAGCCTCACTTGAAAATCTCATATCAAATTTAGCCAAGAGAAATTTCTTACTCAAAAATATAAATGAGGACGGCTTAAACGTCATCTCCACGCGCTGGGCACTTAGCTATCTAAAAGGCCCGCTAAGCCGTGAGCAAATTTCAAATTTGATGAAAGATAAAAAAGAAAATTTAAGCAGTCAAAGTGTAGATAAAAGTGAGATGAAATTTAGCGCAAAACCTATCATCTCAAGTGCGATCACGCAGCTTTATGCTAACTCAAAAAGCCTCACACCAAATTTACTAGCAAACGCAAAAGTGAGAATTTATGATGCCAAAAAAGGAATAGACAGCGTTTGTGAGGTAAGCTATCTTTACGAGCTTAGTGAAAATGACAAAGAGCCAAACTGGAGCGAGGCTAGCGAAGGCATGCACGTTGATGCGAGCGAAAATGAACCAAGCGGTGCAAGCTTTGCTGCTGTGCCAAATTTCATAACGAGCGCTAAAAATTTTGACGCTTTAGAAAAAGAATTTAAAGAGTTTTTATATAGAAATTTCAAATTTAACACCTTTGAGGCGATGGGAATTTACTCAAAAGAAAACGAGTCAAAAGAGGAGTTTTTCATAAGGCTTCAGGATAAGTGCAATGAAATTTTAGAGGAGCAAACCGCAAAACTCACGGCTAAATTTGAAAAAGAGCAAAAGAGCTTGCAAGATAAGCTAAACAAAGCCCTTGCTAAGCTTGATAAAGAGCAAAAAGATATGACAGCAAGCAGCCTTGACGCAGCTATAAACATAGGGGCAAGTATATTTGGAGCGATATTTGGCAACAAGCTCTTATCTCGCCAAAACGCCGGCAAGATCGCATCAAGTGCTAGAAGCGCAAACAAGGTCTTAAAAGAGCGAAGCGACGTCAAGCTTAGCGAGCAAAGCGTAAATGATATAAGCTTAGCCATAAGCGAGCTTGAAGAGAAATTTGCACAAGAGTGCGATGCACTAAAAGAGGCAAATGATATTAAAAACATCACGATAAACGAAACGCAAATTTCGCCAAAGAAAAGCGACATCTACGATGAAAAAGTCGTACTTTTGTGGAGATGATTTATAAAAAAATTAGTATTTTTTTAATATCATTTCTCTTTAAATTTAAAAGGTAAAATATGCAAAATTTAATACTTTATGCCATTAGCTACCTGCTTGGCAGCATCCCATCTGGGCTCATACTAGCAAAAATTTTTGGACATGTTGATATAAAAAAAGAGGGCAGTAAAAGCATAGGTGCGACAAATGTTTTAAGGGTTCTAAAGCAAACTAACCCAAAACTCGCCAAAAAACTAGCCATTTTAACCGTAGTTTGTGACGTGTTAAAGGGCGTTTTGCCACTTATCGTAGCCTCATCTCTTGGAGCTAGCCAAAGCGTGCTTTGGACGATGGCAGTTTTAAGCGTTGTGGGGCATTGTTTTTCTATATTTTTAGGCTTTCAAGGTGGCAAAGGCGTGGCAACCGGAGCTGGTGTGCTCGCATTTTTCTTACCAGTTGAAATCATCATCGCTCTTGTCGTTTGGTTTTTGGTTGGTAAATTTTTAAAGATAAGCTCTCTAGCATCACTTTGTGCGCTGATAGCTCTCATCGCATCAAGCTTTATCATCCACCCAGAGCTTGATGAAATTTACACTCACGCACCGATACTTATCATCGCATTTTTGGTAGTTTATAAACACATACCAAATATCGTTCGCCTGCTTTCAGGCAAGGAGCAAAAAGTCGTATGAAAAGTGAAATAACAACGATCATTAAAGATTATAAATTTCAAACTGTTATCGGGATGTTTGACTTTGAGCGAGTTGCAAAGCAAGAGGTAAAAGTAAGCTTAGAATTTCGCTCGACTAGCTTGATTGATTATGTTTTGGTGGCGGATTTTATAAAAGACTTTTACAATGAGATGAAATTTCAAAGCGTAGAAGAGTCGCTAGAAGCAACCTGCAAAGCGCTAAAAGAGAGGTTTAGCTCGCTTACTAGCTTAGATATGGAGATTTTAAAAACCGAGATTTTACCAAATGCAATTGTCGGTGCAAAAATCAGCACTGTTTTTTAAAAATTTATTAAAGTATCTTGAAATATTTCTTAATTTATGATACAATCGACCATAAATTTTAGTTTAAGGAAAAGAAATGCGTATTTTAATAGTAGAAGACGAAGTAACGCTAAATAAGACGATTGCTGAGGGGTTGCAAGAGTTTGGTTATCAGACAGATAGCTCTGAAAATTTCAAAGACGCTGAGTACTACATCGGCATCAGAAACTATGACTTAGTTTTAACTGACTGGATGCTTCAAGATGGTGACGGCGTTGATCTTATAAACATCATAAAACATAAATCTCCACGCACCTCAGTCGTAGTTCTTTCTGCAAAAGACGACAAAGAGAGCGAGATAAAAGCGCTTAGAGCTGGCGCTGATGACTACATCAAAAAACCATTTGATTTTGACATTTTAGTAGCTAGACTAGAGGCTAGACTACGCTTTGGCGGCACAAATATCATCAAGATAGACGAGCTCATCATCAACCCTGACGAAGAGAAGATCACATATCTTGGCCGCGACATCGAGCTAAAAGGCAAGCCATTTGAGGTGCTTACTCACCTTGCAAGACACTCAGACCAAATCGTATCTAAAGAGCAACTACTTGACGCTATCTGGGAAGAGCCAGAGCTCGTAACTCCAAACGTTATCGAGGTTGCTATCAACCAAATTCGCCAAAAAATGGACAAACCGCTAAATATTTCGACAATAGAAACTGTCAGAAGACGCGGATATAGATTTTGCTTTCCCAAAAAAGCTTAAGAAATAGATTTATACTGCAATTAGCATCTGGTGCGATGATGCTAATTGCCGTTGTTTCGGTGATGCTCTATCACTACATAAGAGTCACCGTTTTTCAAAGCGTAGTTAGTGAGTTAAACCAGCAAGCCACAGCTTACAAAAACAATCCACAAAATTTCAATCCTAACAATCTAAAAACTTTTACTATAGAAATCCCAAACAAAACTCTAGCCACAGTAAAAGCAGGTGAGCTTAAAGGCGAAAAACCCTACCTTGTGATGCAAAAGATAAAAGATAAGAGCATAACCACTCTAACAACAAGGCTAGATGACAGTAGTTACTTAGTCCTAGAAAAAGAGACGACGCTTCAAAGCCAGATAGTCGAAGAAATTTTTATAGATATTATAATCGTAAATGTCACAGCGATACTTTTGGTGCTTTTTTATGCACTATTTTTATCAAGAATGCTTTTAATACCTATAAAAATTTTAAGTCACAAGCTTACAAATTTAGATGAGAAATTTCTAAAAGAGATCGATATCAAAAGCTTGCCAGACGAGTTTTTGCCACTTGGTAATAGCATAAATAGGCTAATTACTCGCATACAAACTTTTGTCTTATACCAAAAAGAGCTCTTTGTGGGCGTTGCACACGAGCTAAAAACTCCACTTGCTGTCATGAAAACCAAAAACGAAGTTACGCTTTTAAAACCACGCGAGAGCGAAAAATATATAGAAGCGCTAAAATCAAACAACGAAGCGATCAACGGCATGAACGCTATGATAGGCTCAGTCCTTGAGATAGGTC
>JAHADO010000053.1 GCA_018375265.1 Campylobacter concisus
TAATGGTGAGAAATACGCCACCGACTCATCAAGAAGCACGGCAAATTTATTTGCAAAGTATGAATTTAGGGACTTTAGAGTAGGGGCTGGAGCTATGTATAAGAGTAAAATTTACAAAGACGCAGATAAAATCACACAAAAAGGCTACACTTTGGCTAATTTAATGCTTGGTTATAAATTTGCTAAAAACTTTGACGTGCAGCTAAATATCGACAATCTCTTTAATAAAAAATACTACGAGGGCATCGGCAGAAACATGATGGTTTATGGCGATCCACGCACCTTTAATCTCAGCTTTAATTACAAGTTTTAGCTAAATTTACTCTAACGCGCCAGCTAAATTTCTAGTTGGCGCTCTTCATTTTTTGCTCAGGGGTGTATAATTTCAAAAAAACTAAGGAATTTGCATTGCTTAAAGTAGAAGTGATATATAAATTTTGTCTTGTTTGCGCTCTTGCTTGCGGGATCTGTCTGCTTACATTTACTGGGCTAAATTTCGCCATGGGTGATTATAGTGAGTGGATGATGAGCGCGCACAAATTTGCAGGAGCTTTGATCGTTTGTGCCGTGATCTTGCACCTTTTTAACCGCAGAAGAAAGCTAGTAAAGCTCATAAATGAGATAATCGACGTCACCATGCACCGCAAAAATCCAACTATATGCAATATGGACCGTATCATCGCCTCGCTTGAGCCTTACACTATCAGTGAAATTTCGCGCATGCTTGGCTTTGACGAGGCCCTGTTTTGCAAGAGTTTGCGCGAAAACGATGTTAAATTTAATAACGCCAGCCAGACTTTGCGCCAGATCGCACGTATGAACGATGAGAAGATATTTTTCGTACTCGTTCTCATCGTCGAAGCCAAATTTGGTAAGAGATTTTGCGGTGCGGTAAGTTGCAATGTTGGAAGAAAATTTTAATGCTCGCTATATGGCTGCCACCTTTGCTCCTCAAGGTCGATGCGATACAAAAAGGTCCTGATGATCTCTTCGTCGATTTTTGGGTCTTTGTTTAGCTCAAGTAGCGCCTTTCGCTGCTCATTTAGGATCTCAAAATAGGTCTGCCTGACCTCGTCGCTGATCTCGAAATTTTCATTTGAAAGCTCGAAATTCCAAACTTCTTTGAGTTTCTGAAACAAGAAATTCTCCTCATTGCAAAATTTCTCGCTTTGAAATTTAAGCGAAGCCTCTGCGATCGCCTTTTTGATCTTGATCCTTGCAAGCTCATTTGGCATATGGTCGTTAAAGTCTGGAAATTTCACACTTTTGATGAGCAGTGGCAAGCTTAAGCCCTGAACTACGAGCGTTAGCAAGATCACGACAAAGGTGATAAACAAGATGAGGTCTCTATGCGGAAATGGCTCGCTACCAGCCATAGCGGGGATAGAAAGTGCTGCAGCCAGCGAGACTACGCCCCTCATGCCAGCCCAGCCGACGATAAACGGCGTCGCTTTGCCTGGATTGCGATCGTCCGCCACGCTGATATAGCGCTTCATAAACATCGTGATATAAACGGCTCCATAAGATGCCAAAAGCCTAATGACGATGAGCACGGCAGTGACCAAAACGCCGTAAGAGACCGCCTCAAATAGCGAGACGCCGCTACGCTTTAGCCCTGCTAAAATTTCAGGCAGGTCAAGGCCGATCATGGTAAATGCAAAGCCGTTTAGTAAGAAAATAAAGTTGTTCCAAACGGGCACAGCGTGGATCATTGTTGCAGCGGTGAGAATTTTATTTCGTTTTGTCGAGAGATAAAGTCCGCCGCAAACCACCGCCAAAACGCCGCTAGCGCCAAGCTCCTCAGCCAAAATATACATGACATAAGGCGTCGTGATCGTCATGATCGTATCGCTGTTCTCATCGGTTGGCAAGATCCTATGCAAAAAGTAGGCTGCTAATGCCACTACAAGACCGACCAAAACACCGCCAGCCACCATCCAGACAAAGCTCGCAGCCGCCTTGTACCAGATAAACTGCCCAGTAGTCACCGCCACTGCGGCAAAGCGAAAGATGATGAGCGATGATGCGTCGTTTAAAAGGCTCTCGCCCTCCAAAATAGCGCTGATCCTGCGCGGTGCTTTGACAAATTTAAGGATAGCTGCTGTGCTCACCGCATCTGGTGGCGAGACGATGGCGCCAAGCATGAAGCCAAGGGCGAGCGAGAAGCCAGGGATCACTAAATTTGCTATCAAAGCAACTGCTGCTGCACTTATGAAAACGACGATAAATGCAAAACTTCCTATCACTCGGCGCCATTTATAGAGCTCTTTTAGCGAGTTTGCCCACGCAGCCTCATAAAGAAGTGGCGGCAAAAATATGATGAAAATAAGCTCGGGATCGATCTTGATACTTGGTAAATTTGGCACAAAGCTAATGGCAAGCCCGCCAAGGACTAATAACACCGGATAGGCGATCTTTAGGCGGTTTGAGACCATCACTAAAGCGATGATGATAGCTAGCAGTGCAAAAAATAGCAGTAAATGTTCGATCATTTTTGTCCTTTAAATTTCTTTTTGTATTAGGGCAATAGAGTAAATTTTGTCAAATTTATGGCGGGTAGAGAGAGATTCGAACTCTCGGTGAGTTGCCCCACACACGCGTTCCAGGCGTGCTCCTTAAACCGCTCGGACATCTACCCAAGAAGAAGGTGATTATATCTTCATTTGCTTAATGCTTGGCTTTTAGAGCTTTAGCCCCAAGATAACGACATCTTTATACTCGCCATCCATCAGGCAAACGCCAGGCAGTTCGCCCCATTTTTCAAAGCCAAATTTCAAAAATAGCCCAAGGCTTGCTTTGTTTTTGCTAAAGATTAGCGCGATGATGTTTTTTAAATTTAGCCCTCTAGCTTCATTTAAGCTGTGGGCTAAAAGCTGCTTGCCGATGCCCTTTTTAAGGGCTTTTTTAGCGACATAGATGCTTATCTCTACGCTTATATCGTAAGCGATCTTGGGATTGAAGTCGCTTAGTGAGCAGTAGCCTAAAATTTCATAATTTTCTTTGTAGATAAAGATAGGGCGCGAGCCGCCGTGGGCGTTAAACCAAGGCTCTCGCTCCTTTGTGCTAACTGGCCGCATATCCGCAGTCGCACTTCTTTCTAATATGTAGTCATTATAAATTTGCGTGATCGCTTCAAGGTCGCTTGGCTTTGCTCGCTCGATCAAGCCTAGCCTTTTTTGGCTGCTTGATAGATCGGTTCAAGCTTTGTTGCGATCTCTTTTAGATCCTTGATCCTGCTCTCGTTTGATGGGTGAGTGCTTAAAATTTCAGGCACTTTGCCACCGCTCATCTTGCTCATCTTAACCCAAACTTCGACCGCTTCTTTTGGATCGTACCCGGCTCTTGCCATTAGCTCGGTGCCTATGTGATCAGCCTCGGTCTCGTGTGAGCGAGAAAATGGCAGTGAGATGGTGTATTGGCTGGCTAAATTTAGAGCGCTTGCGCCAAGGTCGCCAAGTCCTGTGGCGGTCGCGACTGCGAAGATGCCGATGTTTTTGAGCTGGTCGGTACTCGCTTGCTCCCTGCTGTGCTCTCTAAGCGCGTGGGCGATCTCGTGACCCATGACCGCTGCTAGTTGCGCATCTGTCAAATTTAGCTTTTTAATAATACCGCTATAAACGACGATCCTGCCCCCTGGCATGCACCAAGCATTTAGCGTATCTTCGTTTATGACATTTACTTGCCACTTCCATTTTAGGGCGTCGTCTCTGAAAACGCCAGTTTGCGCGATCAGCCTTTTTGCGATATCTTGAACCCTTTTTGTGAGGATCGGATCGACATTTAGCTCGCCCTTGCTTCTAGCAGCTGTGAGCGTCTTGACATAAGCTTGAGCCGAGCTTTGCTCCATCGCTTCAGAAGATACTAGCATGAACTGCTTGCGATCTGCGCCCACAACGCCTGACTTTGTGACGCTCGTGCAGCCAGTGATAAGCATGCTAGCTGTTAATAACGTAAGTAAAATTTTTTTCATTTTCATCCTTTTTGGATTAAAATTTGGCGTATTATAGCTTGAGTTGGATATGCATTGTTAAACGAGGGGTGAAATTTAAATTTTGCGATTTTAAAAATAGAAAATTACTACTTTTGTAAATTTTAAAATTTACCAGAGTTTTAGACTGCATGCAGTGCAAAGCACTGAAGCATGCTACCTCTAACGTCGTCGGGGTTAGGGGATTGTTAAGGGGGAAGGGAGCGACTTCGTAATTAAAGCCTCTACCCCCTTAACAAAGAACTAAAACTTTAAATTTATAAAAAATCTATTTTGCAAATTTTAAAACTTTCACTCACTTGCAAGAATTGACTACTAAAATTTGGCTTCGCTTGTAGCTTAGCTCAAATTTTAGAGCCGAAATTACTCGTTCATGAAATTTTAAAATTTGCTTGACATTCACTTGATTTGACTAAGTAAATTTACAAATTTTAAAATCTTACTCGCTCGCCTTAGCAGACTACTAAATTTAGGCTGCACTTCGTTTAGCACTAAATTTAGAGCCGTGATATGCTCGTTCATAAATTTTAAAATTTGCCCGAATTTGCATCGCATAAAATCAAAATTTAGACGCTATACCCTAAATTTAACCCCTACGCTTTATAGTCTATATTTCTCTCAAATTCTCTCAAACGCTTATTGACCGACCTTAGCTCCGTTATCGTCGTCCAGTTATCGATAAAGACGCTAAAACTCTCTCTGACCTGTGAGAAAGCGTTGCTAGCTTGGATCAAAACACCAAGTGTGATGACACCGCTAAATAGGCCATTACCCATGATGATGTAAGGCACGATGACTAAAATTTGCGAAAACGAGATGAGCCAAAGGTTGAAGTAGCCATAGTGCAAAAAGAGTTTATAGTAGTTTAGCTTGACCCCTGTAAAAAGCTCTAGCATGACGTTTGGCTGGCAAAATTTAAGCTTATCATCCTCGCCATAAACTAGCTCTTTTCTAAAGGCCGCCTCCGCTTTTTGGTTGTTATACTCAAGGTGTGGCAGCTTTATGCCCACAAACCACGATACGATGAGGCCTCCGACGCTAATTAGTAGTGCGATATAAACTAGCGAGCCCTCGATGTCCTTGATGAAAGGCAGGCTCACGCTTTTGCTTAGCTCCCAAAGCACTGGTATAAAGGCAATCAGCGTCATAAATGCCTTTAAAACCTGCACGCCAAGGCTCTCCATGATCTTGGCAAAGCGATAAACATCCTCTTGGATACGCTGCGAGCTGCCCTCGATGTCGTTTTGGCAGTTTCGCCAAAATTTGAGATACTTAAAGGTCATCGCCTCCCTCCAGCGAAAGACCCAGTGGCTCGCAAAGAACGATATCACCGTGTAGGTCACGACGTATGGCATGGCGATCTTTAAGAAATTTAATATCTCACGCCAAAACTCATCTACATTGTGATCTTTTGAGTTTTGCATGATGTCGTAGAAATTTTTATACCACTCGTTGATGCGGACGTTTAGGTGCGTTTGATAGACAAGCAGCAAGATGATAAACATCGCTCCGCCGTAAGCCCAAAGCGCCCATTTTTTGTCTTTGAAAAATGATGAAAACATAAAGTGCCTTTTGTAAATTTTGGAAATTATAGCAGGCAAGGTTTAAGCATTTATATAAAATTTAAACCCAAACTATATCATTTTGGAAATTTTAACGTAAAGGAAAATGATGAAGAAATTTGCATTTTTAGCTCTTAGTCTTTGTGCGACCTTGGCGCTTGCGGCCGATATGAAGGTCTATAAAAGCCCAACTTGCGGTTGTTGTGGCAACTGGGCCAATGCTATGCAAAAGGCTGGCTTTAGCGAAGAGACCATAAAAGTAGATGATATGGTCAAGGTTAAAAAAGAATTTCACGTGCCACTAGAGCTTTCAAGCTGCCACACAGCTATCGTT
Source organism: Campylobacter concisus (assembly GCA_018375265.1). Classification (GTDB taxonomy): domain Bacteria; phylum Campylobacterota; class Campylobacteria; order Campylobacterales; family Campylobacteraceae; genus Campylobacter_A; species Campylobacter_A concisus_AB. Next base: position 5,885 of record JAHADO010000053.1, read on the forward strand.
GATGGCTACGTTATCGAGGGTCATGTGCCAGCTGATGAGGTCAAGCGCCTGCTTGAGCTTAAACCAAAAGATGTCGTTGGTATCGCAGTGCCTGGCATGCCTATGGAGAGTCAAGGTATGGAGCAAGGCGGCAAAGCCGAGCAATACGACGTCATACTCTTTAAAAAAGATGGCTCGCAAGAGGTCTTTGCTACTTATATCGGCTCTAAAAAGCTAAAATAACTTCAAATTTAGACTTAGCTCGTCTTTTGATGGGCTAAGTTAAAAAGAAATTCCCTTGCTAATGGCGATGATGCAGAGTAAAAAGGCTATTGGCACATAGATAAATTTACCCACAAAGTACCAAAATGAGCCGTAAGTTTTATTTGCTCCTGAATTTACCTCGTCTAAAATTTCTTCTTTTTTAATGATCCAAAACCAAGATATTGCGCCGATGACTGCGCCGATTGGGATGATGTAGATAGAGACAAAGTCCATCCAAGGCCCCCAGCTACTAATAGGCTCCATAAACGCTCCAAAGCCAAAGCAAACCACGCAAAGCAGCGCAAGCACCCAAAATCTGCTAAGGCGCGGGAATTTATGCATAAGCGACTCAGCCACGACCTCAAACATATTTTGAAGTGAGGTGATACCGCCAAAGATGACTGCGGTAAATAGTATGATCGCAAAAATTTGACCGCCGATCATATTTTGTAAAATTTTAGGAAGCGTTACGAAAAGTAGCTTTGGACCCTCAGCTGGATCCATAGCGTAGGCAAAGACCGCTGGGATCATAACAAGGGCCGCCACAAGGGCTGCAAGTGTGTCAAAAAATGCCGTAGTTTTGGCGCTTTCTACGATGTCCTCATCCTTTGAAAGATATGCTCCATAAACTATCATGCCAGAACCCGTGATAGAGAGCGAGAAAAAGGCTTGTCCCATCGCAGTGACCCATACCATCGGATCTTCAAGCTTGCTAAAGTCAGGGATAAATAGAAATTTATACCCCTCAAGTGCGTTTGGCAGCATCGCGACATTTATAGCCAAAATGGCAAATAACACGAAAAATAGTGGCATCATTATTTTATTAGTCTTTTCGATGCTTTTTGCTCCAAAAAATAGCGTAAGAAGCGTGCCAATAATGACTATGAAGTGATATGGCAGGACTGAGTACTCATGAAGCGCAAATGAGTTAAACCAAACATTTGTATCAACGCTCATAAATGAGCCAGTAAGCGCCTGAGTAAGGGCCTTTAGCACGTAAGCGATGATGACAGCGTAGCCAATGGCTATACAAAGTGAGCCAGCAAGTGGAAGCCAACCGATGATACTGCCTATGACGCCTAAATTTCTACTCTCCCATGCGTATTTATATGAGCCAAGCGTGCCAGTCTTTGCGCGTCTTCCGATCGCATACTCAGCGCTTAGGCCAACGTATGAAAAAAGAGCTACAAAAAAAACGTAGATGAGCAAAAACGCTCCGCCACCATTTGTACCAAGTTTGTAAGGAAAGCCCCAAACATTTGCCATACCAACGGCTGAACCAACTGAGGCTAGTATAAACGCCCAGCGTGATGAAAAATTCTTTTTGCTCATTGTAAAATCCATAAATTTAGTGATGAAAATAATGTTACCAAAATATGATTTAAGAACTTTTTATAAATCTTAAATTTAAGAAACGTTGTTACTTTTGGGCGTGGCTAATTTGACCGCTAAATATAAATTCGCTATAATCAGCCAAAATTTTTAACTCTTAAGGATCATAATTGTACCCCAGTAGCGATAACTCGCTTTTAATGGTAATACTTGCCATTATATTCATTTTACTAAACGCATTTTTTGTTTTGTCGGAATTTTCCCTTGTCAAGGTTCGCAAGTCTAGACTTGAAGAGCTTATCAAAGAGAAAAAGCCAAACGCCCAGCTTGCTTTTGAGATGTCAAACAAGCTTGATACCTATCTTAGCGCCACTCAGCTTGGCATCACACTAAGCTCACTTGCTCTTGGTTGGATCGGTGAGCCAGCAGTCGCAAGACTCATAGAAGCCCCACTTAAAAATGTTTTTAATCTTAGCGATATCTTAGTTCATACAGTCGGCTTTGCGATCGCATTTA
>JAHADO010000054.1 GCA_018375265.1 Campylobacter concisus
TATGCAAAACTTAGATATTTTATATATGAAAATAGTTTTTAGAGATAATGATTTGTCTGAGCTTTTATATTTTTATTCTACTATGAGAATAAAATATTGGCCGCCTGCCAAGACCTTACAGTAAACTCAATTTGAGTTTACTAAGTAAGTTATTATCGTACATGCTATAAAAATAATATTTGGGCTCTTGTTTTATTAAAATCAAATCGCCCTATAAAGAAATATAAATTTATTCTTAAGAAAATATTTTTTTAAGCCTTGATTGTGTAGAATAGTTGCAACTTTACCAAAATGGCATAAAAATATCATATCAAAAAGATACAAAGCTAAATTTATAGAATAAAATAGCCTTAAATTTTTTGAAAGGATTTTAGATGAAAACTACTTCTTTGGCACTTGCTGGATTGCTTTTGGCAACAACACTTTCAGCAAAAGAATTTATCAGTATCGGCACTGGCGGCATGACAGGTACATACTATCCGATAGGTGGAGCGATCTGCCGCTTAGCAAATAAAAATACAGACGTAAAATGCTCTGTTCAATCAACTGGCGGCTCTGTTTATAACGTAAATAACGTCCTTAAAAAAGAGCTCACATTTGGCTTTGTTCAAAGTGACGTCGTCTATGATAAGTATAACGGCACTGGCAAATTTGACGGAGCAAAAGATGAAAATTTACGCTCAGTAGTTGCGATCTATCCAGAGCTTCTTGCATTTGTAGTAGCAAAAGATAGCGGTCTAACAAGCGATCTCTCTTCATTTGCAGGTAAAAAATATAACGTCGGAAACCCAGGCAGCGGCAACGAAGTGAGTACGCTTGAGGTCTTTAAAGCAAAAGGCTTTGACGTTTCAAAACTAGGATACCGCGGCGTTTTAACAGTTGGCGAATGCCCACACGCACTAAAAGATAAAAAGATAGATGGATATAGCTTTGTCGTTGGTCACCCAACTGCAAACATCACTGACGCTGCGACATCTTTGCCTATTGATATCCTAAACATCGAAGGTAGTGAGATCGATAACCTTCTTAAAGAAAAACCATACTTTGCAAAAGGTGTGATCCCAAAAGGCTCTTATGATGGTGTCGATCACGATGTAAATACTATCGGTGTAAAAGCTGTTTTAGTAACTAGCAAAGATACAAAAGACGAGGCTGTAAAAGCTGTGATAAAAGCTATCTTAGATAACTTTGATGAGTATAAAACTCTTCACCCAGCACTAAAATCAGTTAAAAAAGAAGATCTTGTTCAAGGTCTTTCAGCTCCGCTTCACCCAGCTGCAGAGGCTGCATTTAAAGAGGCTGGCATCTTAAAATAATCCATCTCCAGGGGCTTTTGCCTCTGGATAAAATTTAATTATGCAAATTTCTTCTAAATTTCTATATTTAAATTTTAAAGGAGAAAGATGAACGAAGTTAATGACAACGAAGAACAATTTGTCGAGGTAAAGACAAGAGAGATAAATAGCAATTTTTACAACTATTTCATCGCATTTGCGTGTTTCTCTTGGTCAGTTTTTCAGCTTTACATAGCGTATTTCCCACTAAATACTAACATTTCGCGCTCAGTGCACCTAGCTTTTGCGGTTGGGCTTGTATTTTTGCTCTATCCAGTCACTTTTCATAAAAAGGCTCACTCAAGTTTGCCGTTTTACGACCTAGTTTTTTGCGTGGTAGGCGTTGTTGCCGTGCTTTATCCAGCGGTTTATTTTTACGAGCTAGCTGATAGGACAGGGGACTACATCACTCAAGATATCGTCATATCGTTTTTAGCGATCATTGTCTTGCTTGAAGCCGGCAGGCGTGTCATGGGACCAGCGCTTCCTATCATTTGTATATTATTTTTGATATATGATCACTTTGGCCCTTATATGCCAGATATCATCGCTCATCAAGGCGCTAGCTTTGAAAAGATCGCAGGGCACATGTTTTTGACAACTGAGGGCGTCTTTGGCGTGCCTATCGGTGTTAGTGTTAGTTTTATCTACCTTTTTGTTCTTTTTGGTTCATTGCTAGAGCGAGCAGGCGCTGGACAATACTTTATAAATTTAGCCTTCTCACTTCTTGGCAAATATAGAGGTGGCCCAGCTAAGGCTTCAGTCATCGCAAGCGGCCTAACAGGCATGGTTTCAGGCAGCTCCACAGCAAACGTCGTAACCGTTGGTACATTTACCATACCGCTTATGAAAAAAGCTGGTCTTTCACGCACAAAAGCTGGAGCCATCGAGGTCGCAGCTGGTGTAAATGGACAGCTCATGCCTCCGATCATGGGTGCGGCTGCTTTTATCATCGCTGAGTTTTTGGGTATGACATATACAAATGTTATGATGGCAGCGGTTATCCCAGCATTTGCTTGTTATTTGTCACTATTTTTTATCGTGCATTTAGAGAGCGTCAAGCTTGGGTTAAAGGGCATAAATCAGAGCGAATTTCACTCAAGATTTAAAATTTTTGTAAGTGGCCTTCACTATATAACGCCTATTTTGATCTTGCTCTACACACTTTTAATCGCAAAAGAGTCAGCCATAGCTGCAGCGTTTAATGCGATTGGATTTTTATTTTTGATAATGATCTTTCAAGAGCCAACTAAAAAGCTAGCTTCAGGCGAAAAAGTAGGGCTAAGCGACGTGTTGCTTGGCTTTGAAGATATATTTTGGGCGATGGTCGCAGCTGCAAAGAGCATGACTACAATAGCTATCGCAACTGCGCTTGCTGGCATCATAGTGGGCTCTATCTCGCTTACTGGCCTTGGTCAGGTGCTCTCTGATCTAGTCGAGCTTTTAGCAGGCGATAACATCATGATGATCCTAGTTTTAACAGCTCTTATGTCGCTTATCCTTGGCATGGGTCTTCCAACGACAGCAAACTATATCGTCGTCTCAAGCCTTGTTGCGCCAGTTATCTTGTTTTTGGCGCATAAAAATGGCTTTTTGATCCCTGCTATCGCCGTGCATCTTTTTGTATTTTACTTTGGAATTTTAGCCGATGATACGCCACCAGTTGGCATCGCAGCCTACGCGGCAGCGGGCATCGCTAAAGCAAATCCAATAACCGTTGGTGTACAAGGATTTTTTTACGATCTAAGAACGGCGATCTTGCCATTTGCCTTTTTCTTTAACAACAAACTTATGTTAATTGAGAGCATAAACACGAGCGATCCACTTGATTCAAAAGGTATCGTTTGGATGAGCAATCCACTTGAAATTTTGCTCGTCTTTGGCATGGCGATCGTGGGGATGTTTGCCTTTTCAAGCTTGCTTCAAGGATACTACGTCACAAAGCTTAGGATTTGGGAGAGGGCGCTACTTATCCCAGTCGTGCCTCTAGCTCTTGTGCCAAATATCTGCGTGAAATTTGGGCTAATGCCAAACGAATACACAGCCTACATCGTAGCAGCAGCTCTTTATGGCTTTGTCTTTATGACTCAGTGGGGCATAAAAGATAAACCGCTTGATCAAATAAGAGCGATTTAACATTAGGCAAGAACTCTCTTGCCTAAACTTTTAAATTTATTTATAAATTTCTATTGATTTTGCAAAAAGTGAGAATTTAGGCTTTAAAAGCCTAAAGATCAAAGTTGTTTTGAGCGTTTTAGATCGCTCGCAAACTCGCAAGACATCTTATCGTTTAGCTTGCAGCCTTTTTCTAAGAAGGTGTAAGCCTCTTTAAATTTCTTAGCTTCTATTAGTATCGAGCCTATCATGCCACAAGAGTAGCCGTCGTTTTGCTCGCAAGCTTTGTTAAAAAGCTCTCTTGCTTTTTGTGGATCATTATCTAGATAAATTCCACCAGCTGCTGAGCAACCCTCTTTTTCACCACCTTGGCAAGCTTTATTGTAAAACTCTAACGCTTTGTTGCTATCTGGCACGTCAGTTTTGCCAGCCTGGTATATCGCACCTGCTATTACGCATGATCTTGCGTCATTTGCCGCGCAACCTGCTTCAAATTTAGACAAAGCCTCAGTGAAATTTGAGTCAGCATAAGCTTTCAAGCCATCTTCAAAGTCGCCTGCTAGAGCGCAAGCTGCAAGAAGCGAGATAAAAATCATTTTTTTCATTAAATTTTCCTTTTGTAAAGTAATATGCAATTTTAACATATTAAATTTACACTTACTTGATGAAAAATAATTATGATTTTAAAATTTGCTCTTGCTCTTTGTAATCAGGCATGATGGCTTCTATAAATTTATAAAAGCTGCTTTGATGATGCGGATAGAGTAGGTGAGTAAGCTCGTGAAGCACGACGTATCGCACGGCAGAGAGCGGTTTTTCGATGAGCCTTAGGCTTAAGTTTATATAGCCTTTTTTGTGGTTGCAGCTGCCCCAGCGAGTTTTACTATCTCTTATGACGATGCGACTAACTGGCTTGTTGATATGAGGCTGATAGTAGCTTACAAGCTCTAAAAATAGCTCTTTTGCCCTTGCTTTTTTAAAGCGCTCAAGTGCCTTTAAATTTGGCGTTATGATAAATTTATCTTCAAAAAATGGCACCTTTGCGCTCTCATCAAATTTGATCTTATAAATTTGCCCAAGAAATTTCATCTCATCATCTTTTGGCAAATTTAAAAGAGCTTTTTTGTAAGCATTTTCAAGCCAAATTCTGTGCGTCTCAAGAAAGCTAAGAGCCATCTTTTGCGTGCTGTAAAATGGCATAGAAAGCGTGATCTTAGCATCCTTACCAACTCTTAATCGCATAGCCTTTACATTTGTTTTAAAATTTATTAAAACGCTTAAGCCATAAAAGTCTAAATTTAGGCTCTTTTGCCTTAAACTAGGCGTTTTTCTTGCCACTTTTTGCTTCTCCAGCGCCATGTATTTGCAAGGCCTCTTAGCCACTCATCAGCGCAAAATCCTATCCAAACGCCAACGATGCCCCAGCCAAGGTGTATGCCTAAGAAATATCCAAGCGGCAGCGAAAGCCCCCACATAAAGATAAGCCCAGTCGTTAGCGGGAATTTCGCGTCGCCACTTGCACGAAGGGCATTTACGATGACGATGTTAAAGGTTCTGCCAGCTTCTAGCACGATCGAGAGGGTAAAGAGTGGTAGCATTATCTTGCGTAAGCCCTCATCTAAATTTAGTGCGTCCATGATCTTATACTTTAAGGCGTAGGCGATCAAAACGACGACGAGCGTTATAAAAATGCCAAGCCATAGGGCTTTAAAAGTCCTTGTATAAGCCTCGTTAAACTCGCTAGCTCCAACCAAGTGTCCCACGATGACCTCGTTTGCCACGCTGATACTTGCGCCACAAAGCAAGATAAGAAGCGTGATCTGAAAGTAGATAGTCTGCACGCTAAGAGTTGCCTCGCCCATGCTCGCGATAAAGCCAAATGCGACCATGTATTGCGCCATCCAGAGTAAATTTTCGCCAGCGCTTGGCAAGCCAACTGAGAGTATTTTCTTTAAAATTCCAAACGGCACGACAAGCAGTTTGCTAAGATAAATTCTAACTTTTGCCACGCGTATGAGCATGTAAAGTAGGACAAAAAGGCCTATTAGTCTGCCTACAAGTGTCGAGATAGCAACACCTTGCAAGCCTAAATTTGGCAGATCAAACCAACCAAAAAGGGCGATGGCGTTGCCAAAGATGGTGATGATGTTCATCAAAACTGAAGTTAGCATTACAGCAGTTGCTAGGTTATAGACGCGAAGCACCGCAGCTAGCACCATGCCGATGCCATCAAAGAGCAATGCAAAGCCAAGGATGTGAAGGTATGAGAAGCTATCGTTTATGAGATCATTTGGCACGTTTAGTAAATTTAAGATGTTGTAGCCAAAGACGTAGATGATGATGGCTGAGAAGATACCAAAGACCGTATTTGACGTGATGCTTGCGTGTATGACGCTTGAAGCTAGCTCGTTTTGCTTTGCTCCAAGTGCTTGTGCGACGACGACTGAGCAGCCCATGCTTAAAAAGTTAAAAATGGTCATAAAAAGATCCATCACTTGATTGCCAGCACCCATGGCGCCAACTAGATGCACACTCACTTTTGTCACCAGGTAGGTGTTTATGATGAGCGTTATAAAGTGCAAAAACATATCTAAAAATATAGGGACGACCAGTTTTTTCATAGAAAGATTCATAAATTTCTCCATTTTTAAATTTTGGGGCGATTATAGCCAAATTAGGTTTTAGCTCCCTTTTGATATAATCCAAAAAATTTAAAATTTGAGAGAAAAATGGCATTAATCGACCTAATAGACGTAAGTAAAAAATTTGGCGCAAATGAAATTTTAAACAGCGTAAGTCTTAGCGTAAATGAAAATGAAAAGATAGCGATCATCGGCAAAAACGGTAGCGGCAAGAGCACGCTTATGAAGATCATCTCTGGTGAGGTGGCAGCAGATAGCGGCAGACGGATAGTGCAAAACCTAATAAGCGTCGAGATGCTAGCGCAAAATCCAAATTTTAACGCCACTTTTAGCGTAAGAGATGCGCTAAATAACGAGCTAAAAGAGATATTTGACGCGATAAGCGAGTATGAAAAGAGTGGAGTTTTGCTAGCAAATGACCCAGAAAACAAGGAAATTTTAAAAGAGCAAGAGAGGCTTTTGAAATTTATAGAGGCAAAGGATGGCTGGAATATCGAGCACAAGATCGAGCGAATTTTGCAAGAATTTAAGCTAAAAGAGTATGAAAACAGGCCCATTTGCTCGCTAAGTGGCGGTGAGATCAGGCGCGTGGCACTGGGTGCGCTCATCCTTAAAAAGCCAGATGTGCTGCTGCTTGATGAGCCTACAAACCACCTTGATGTCTATATGGTCAAATTTCTTGAAGATATGCTTAAAAGCTCAAATCAAAGCATAGTTTTTATAAGCCACGATAGATACTTTATAGACTCGCTAGCAACTAGGTGCGTTGAGGTCGAGGATGCAAGCTTAAAAAATTTCGAGGGCGGATATGCAAACTATCTAACCAAAAAAGAGGAAATTTTAGCAAGTCTTGCAAAGTCGCATGAGACACTGCTAAAACAACTAAAGGCCGAAGAGGAGTGGCTAAGGCGCGGCGTAAAAGCTAGGCTAAAGCGAAACGAGGGCAGAAAAGAGCGGGTGCTCGCCATGCGCGAAGAGGCTAAAAAAAATCCAGGCGTGATAAGGCGAGTGAGGCTAGAGCTTGAGCGTGCAAGTAAAAATTTCAACCAAGTTCAGAGCCAAAACCGCAAAAAAATGCTCTTTGAGTTTAAAAATTTAGGTAAAAGCATAGACGGTAAGGTGCTTTTTGAAAAATTTGACGCAAGAGTCTTGCAGGGCGAGAGGATCGCCATAGTCGGACGAAACGGCAGCGGAAAGAGCACTTTGCTTAAAATTTTGCTAGGCCTTGAAAAACCAAGTAGTGGCGAGATAAAAAGAGGCGAGGTGAGTATCGGCTACTTTGATCAAGCTAGAAATGTCCTTGATGATGACAAGAGCCTCATAGAGACATTTTGCCCAAATGGCGGCGATCACGTGCTAGTTCGTGGGCGAAATATGCATGTTTATGGCTATCTTAAAAATTTCCTCTTTCCAAAGGAATTTCTAGATAAAAAGATAGGCGTTTTAAGTGGCGGCGAGAAAAACCGCGTCGCGCTTGCGATGCTTTTTACCAAAACTTACGACGTGCTGGTGCTTGACGAGCCGACAAACGATCTTGATATTGCAACTATCAACATCTTAGAAGACTACTTGCAAAGCTTTGAAGGGGCTATCTTGCTAGTTAGCCACGATAGATATTTTGTCGATAAGATGGCAAATAAGCTCTGGGCGTTTGAGGGCACAAAGATAAATGTCTTGCATGAAGAGTATAGCGTCTATTTGGAGCTTGAAGATGAGATGAAAGAGCTTGATAAATTTGAAAAAGAGCTAGCAAATAGCCAAAATGAAGCCAAGCAAAAGAGTAAATCTGGCGCAAAACTAAGCTACAAGCAAACGCAAATTTTAAACACATATCCA
>JAHADO010000055.1 GCA_018375265.1 Campylobacter concisus
CGCTTTTAGGATGAGCCCTGAGTGAAAATCGACGTTTGGATATAAATTTCTACTTACAAAGTAGTCGTCATTTAGCGCGATCTCTTCGATGCGGTTGGCGATCTTTATAAGCTCAGAGCTAATGCCGATCTCATCCATCAGCTGATCTCTCATCTTTTTAAGCACCTTTGCGCGCGGGTCAAAGTTTTTATAGACCCTGTGACCAAAGCCCATTAGCCTAAATGGATCGTTCTTATCCTTTGCTCTAGCGATGTATTTATCGACGTTTGCGACCGAGCCGATCTCTTCAAGCTGGCGGATGACACCCTCGTTTGCTCCGCCATGAGCCCAGCCCCAAAGTGCGCCGATACCTGCACTTATACATGCGTATGGGTGCGCGTGCGTAGAGCCAACGGTTCTAACGGTTGTAGTTGAGGCGTTTTGCTCGTGGTCAGCGTGGAGCATAAAGACCGTGTCAAGCGCCTTAATCTCGATAGGCTTAAGATCGACATGCTCGTATGGATAGCCCCTCATCATGTAGAGGAAATTTTCAGTAAAGCCACGATCTAAATTTGGATAGATGATAGGAAGACCGCGTGAGTAGCGGTAGCTAAAGGCCGCTATCGTTGGGATTTTAGCGATGATACGCATAGCCATCTCGTGATACTCTTCAGGCTTGTCCATATTTAGGTGGTCTGAGTAAAAGGCACTTAGCGCTGAGACTGCCGCTTGCAAGATCGCCATAGGGTGCGCCTTGTCTGGAAATGCATCAAATAGCTTCATCATGCCCTCATGTATGAAGCTCCTTTTTTTGAGCTCATCTTTAAAGCCCCTGTATTGCTCGTTAGTTGGTAGCTCTTTGTTTAAAAGCAGGTAGGCAACGTCTAAAAATGTCTTATTTTCAGCCAGATAGGCGATGTCGTAGCCCCTATACATGAGCTCGCCCTTTAGGCCGTCGATGTAGGTTATGGCTGAGCGGCACATCGCAGTTGAGGTGTAGCCCCGATCAAAGGTAAACATCCCAGTGTCGCTAAAGAAGGTCGATATGTCGATGACGTCTGGCCCCATCGTGCCTTTTAGGATAGGAAATTCATAGCTTTTTCCAGTTCGGTTGTCGATTAGTGTGGCTGTATTTGATGACATTTTTACTCCTTGCTTTTTGATTGCATTAAAATTTTGATGATTATAGCTCCTATTATAGCTTGTGCGAGGCTTGCTAGGATGAAAGATGAGTAAGAATAGTCGCTTATCTCGCCTGATTTGTGTGCGATAGTAGCAACTGCGATCAAAAGAGTGAGTGGCATAGACTGCGAAACTGAAAATAAAAATATCCCCCTAAAGCCAAGCTTGCCCAAAAAGAGCAAACTAGATACAACTCTCGTGCTAAGCATCGCTAAAAATATAAAAATAGCATCCTTTATCACTTCGCTAGATCCTAGACTTGAAAGCTTAAAGGTAGAACCTATGTGTATGAAAAATATCGGCACCAAAAAGCCAAACCCAAAGCTTGAAAGCTTGTGCGGCAAGTCCTTTTTGTGATCGAAAAATGTCGTGATAAACATACCTGCGATAAACGCACCAAAGGCGACCTCTAAATTTAGATAGAGCATCAAAGCTATCATCGTAAAAAATACCGCGATGCAAAGCCTGATGTCCTTCTCGTCCTTGTCGTAGTGCGGCATGAGCACCACTTTAAGCCCCGGATACCACCAAAAAAGCACGTCCAAAATTTTAAAACTAAGCACGCTGATAGCTAAAAATAAGATCAAATAGCCAATCGTTAGCCATAAATTTATGCTCGCTCCAAACTGCAAGTAAGCAGCGGTAAAGGTTAGAAGCGTGATGCTTAAAAGCTCGCCGATAGTTGCTATTAGCATGCTTAAATTTAACCACTCTTGCTGCTTGCCATACTCCTTAAATAGCGTAAATATCATGCCAACGGCCATTATCGGGATGATGATGATGTAAAGTAGGCTAAGCTCAAGTCCTAGCGTCAAGGCCGTGGCTAGAGCGTAGATGAGCGCTAGATAGATGAGCCCAAGGCGCAAAATTTTACGGTCGATGTTTATGAGCATCCTAAGGTCGATCTCCATGCCAGCTAGAAACATCAAAAAGAAAAAGCCAACTTCGCTGATGAGCTTAAACATCTCGTTTTCGCCGACAACTCCGATGTAGCCAGCAACCGCTCCAAGTAGTATCTCAGCAGGCGCGACTGGGATGCGTAAAATTTTAGAAATATAAGGCGAAGCAAAGACGATAAATGCCAAAACGACAAGGATGCTAAGCTCGCTTGCTTGGTGTAACTGCAAAAAGATCCTTAAAATAAAAATGCCTGATTGTATAAAAAGCTTTGTTATTTTTTGATTAAGCTAAGCGAAATTTGGGCAAAATGGCGGCAATTTTTAGAAATTTGGAGTGAAATTTTATGCGTAAATGTAGCCTTTTTGTTTTGCTGTTTTTTGGTCTCTTTTCTTTGGCAGGCGAGCTAAGCTTGGTTGAGAGTTTTAGGTTTGATGGGAGCACATTTTATAAGAAGCAAGTGGTTAAAAACGAGAGCTTTTACTTTTTAAAAAACGAAAACATGGACGAGCACTTTGCCTCGTTTAAGGTAAAGTTTAACAAAGATGTCAAGACAAAAAGCGAGCTAGAAGAGCTAAAAAAGCCTCTTAAGCAAGATAAAAACGTGCTTTTTAGCGAAGAAAATGATCAAATTTTAGCTCTTATAAAAGATGAAACTAAGAGCAAAAATATAGAAATAATCCACTTTTTGCTTAAAAAAGATGGAGTTTTGATGCTTTCGTATGAGAGAATTTACGACCCACAAACATCAGCAGATGCGCTCAAACCAGTGCTTTTAAGCGAAGCTAGAAATTTTATGCTGCAGATGCCAAAGATAGAAGCTAGGTAGAGAGGTGCATATGGCGACGCTTCGCACTGCATGGGGTTTTGTTAAATTTGCTTTGAAATACAAATTTATCAAAAGGGAGACAAGGGGACTCGAGTTACGAGGCCGTCCCCTTATCCCCCTTTTTAAATCCCCTAAACCCCTCGCACGTTAGAAGTGCATGCGATAGCACTATCGTGCCGCATGTGTTAAAAACTCTGGCAAATTTTATTTATTAAGTCAGACAAGCTTAGGATAAATTTTAAAATTTTATGAGCGAGCATATCACGGCTCTAAATTTAGTGGCGAGTGGCTACGAGACCTAAATTTAGTAGTCTGCTAAGGCGAGTGAGTAAAGTTTTAAAATTTGCAGAATAGTTTTTTAAAAATTTAAAGTTTTGTTTCTTTGTTAAGGGGGAAGAGGCTTGAATTACGTTCTGCTTGCAGTTGCGAGCTTGCGAAGCAAAAGCCCCCCCCCTCTTAACGATCCCCTAACCCCGACGACGTTAGATGTGGCATGCTTAGTGCTACGCACTGCATGCAGTTAAAAAATCTAACAAAATTTAAATTTATAAACAGCTCTGTTGAATTTGCAAGCTCTCACAAATTTTTACCAAGTAAAATGCCAAGATAGCTTGCAAGTAGGCAAAGGCTAAGGTTTAAAAATATATTTAAAAAGCCTTTTACGAGTTCGCCTTCTAGTAAAAATTTAACGCTATCAAGGCTAAAGCTTGAAAACGTGGTAAAGCCGCCAAGTATGCCAACGACTAAGAAAACTCTCACGCTTTGGCTTAAATTTAAGCAAAATAAAACGCCGATAATGAAGCTGCCAAGCACATTTACACCAAGCGTGGCTAGGGGAAAGTGGCTAAATTTTAGCAGCTCACCAGCTAAAAACCTGCATCCAGCTCCGATAAAGCCCCCAAGCCCCGCACAAAGTAAATTTACTAGCATTAGTGGCAGATGCTTGCAAAGCTAAAACCGCGCTTTGTAAGCTCCTCGATGTCCTTGCTCGCCTTCTCGCCCTTTGCGGTGAGATAGTCGCCTATCACGATCGCATCTGCGCCATTTTCAAAGATCTCGTACTGCCTCTCGCCCAAAATCTTCTCCCTGCCGCCAGCTATCATGACCCTAGTTTCTGGCAGTGCGCTTTTGGTTTCGCGCACGATTTTTAGGGCTTCATCTGCGCTAAGAGGTGGCTGATCAAGCCTTAGTGCGTCACTTTTTATGAAAAAATTTATAGGCGACGAAAATGGCTCAAGCTCTTTTAGGCTAGCTCTAAAGCTCACCCTGTCGGCCTCGCTCTCGCCAACGCCGTAAATGCCGCCAGTGCAAAGCATGAGCCCAGCCCTTTTTGCGTCTAAATTTGTCTGATATCTCTCGTCCCAAGAGTGCGTTGTGCAGATTTTAGAGAAATATTCGCGGCTAGTTTCTAGGTTGTGGTTGTAGCTAAAAACGCCAGCATTTTTGAGCTCACAAAGCTGCTCGTAAGTCGCCATACCGTTACATGCGATGAGCATCAAATTCGGCACTTCTTTATGCACAGCTCTTGCTAAAGAAGCGATGTAGTAGGTCTTTTTGTCATTTAGCCTGGCGCCACTTGTGACTAAACAAAAGCCAAGAGCGTGGTTTTTATATGCCATTTTGGCCTCGTCCACCACCTGCTGCACGCTTTTTTCTTTAAATTTCGTGATATCAGCGCCAGCTTTGGCACTTTGCGTGCAATAAGCGCAGTCCTCAGCGCAGTTTCCCTGCGTGACAGAGCATATCGCACAAAGCATAATTGTTTTCATTTTTTATCCTTTTTTGGGGAGCATTATAGCTTTGGTAGGTTTAAAATTTAAGTAGAGTGGCTTGAATTTATGAGAAATAGGTAAATTTAAATGTTTGTTTCTTTGTTAAGGGGGAAGAGGCTTGAATTACGAAGTCGCTCCCGTCCCCCTTAACAATCCCCTAACCCCTACAACGTTAGAGGTGCATGCGATGGTGCTGGCGCACTGCATGCAGTTTATCATCTGGCAAGTGTCAGACAAATTTTAAAATTTCATGAGCGAGTAATTTCGGCTCTAAAATTTGAGCTAAGCGATAAGCGAAGCCAAATTTTAGTAGTCAATTCTTGCGAGTAAATGGAATTTTAAAATTTACAAAATAGCAAATTTCTCTTTTAAAAATACGGACCTTAAATTTAAAAACTCTTTTATCCAAAAGGGAGACAAGGGGACTTGAATTACGAAGCCGCCCCCTTATCCCCCTTTTTAAATCCCCCCGTCTGCTTGCAGTTACAAGACGAAGTCGAAGTAAAAACCCCTCGCACGTTAGAAGTGCATGCGATAAGCACTATCGTGCCGCATGCGTTTTATCATCATGCAAGTTTCAAGCAAATTTTAAAATTTACGAGCGAGTAAGATTTTACAATTTACTCTTAAAAATAAAACTATGCGAAAATTTAAATTTTACAGCATCACTTTTTCTTATAAATTTCCGCTCTCTCTTTTAAAAGCCCTGTTTTTAAATTTGGCAAAGCGCTAAGCTCGTCAAAAAGTCCAAAAAGTGCGTGCTGTGGTGGCAGGCTTAGGTGAGTGATGGATTTTAGAGATAAGATAGGCGAGTAGTCCTTGCTTTTTAGCCTAGCCACCAAGATCACAAGGCTGGTTAGCCCAGGCATCTGGCGCAAAAACTCTAAGCTTTCGATGTGGATAAATTTAGGCGAAAGTCCGTCTCCGCTGATCTCTAGGCTCTTTAAATTTTGCAAATTTGAAATCGCAGAGTAGTCGCTTATCTTTTGAAAATTCTCCACCGCAAGGCTTTCAAGTCCAGTAAGTGTCGCGATCAGCGCTATGCTTTTTACGCTAGCTCCTGATCCGATAAAAAGACACTTTAGACTAGAAAGATTTGCCAGCGCGTCAAGGCTCTCATACGAGCCCCATTTGATGTGAAGGCTCTTTAAATTTCTTTGGCAGCACACCGCATCAAAGAGCTCCTGAGGCATTTTGGTGCAAAAGTTAAGCTCATCAAACGCCTCTTGCTCGCTTCTTAAAAAGTCGCACCACTCATCAAGCACGGCTCTTTTTTGCTTGGCGGTTTTATACTGCGGCGTGAAGCTGTCGCCTAGCTGTGTGCAGTTTATCACAAGGCTCTTTTGCCCTTTATACTGGCTAACTTCTACGATAGTTTCAGGCATTTAAAGTCCAAATTTATAAAAGCCAAATTTAGGCTCAAGGGCTCAAATTTGGCTAGAAATTTTAGTTTTCAGAAACTAACGTCTTTTTCTTGCACTTTGTGCACTCTATAAATGTGCCTTTTTTAAGCTCTTTTTTGATCATATCGCCGCCGCACTCGTCGCATTTTTGCGCGACTGGCTCGTAGTTTGATATGAAGTCACATTTTGGATAGTTGGCACATCCATAAAATTTACCGCGCCTGCTAAATCTCTCGACGATCTCGCCGCCACATTTTGGACATGGCACGTCAAGCTTTTTAAGCTCGCGTTTTGGCTTAGCTACCGCAGTAGTGCCAGTTTCTACACTCTTTTCATTATCTTTTGCGACGTTTCTTGAGTATTTGCATTTTGGGAAATTTGAACAAGCGATAAACTCGCCATATCTGCCCTTTCTAAGCACTAGCTCGCTTCCACACTCTGGGCATTTTTCTCCGATCGGAGTGGCTGTTTTTAGGCTTTTTATGCCAGTTTTGCCAGCACTAATTTTTTCCATAAATGGATAGTAAAAGTCGCTTAGCACCTTTTGCCAGTCAGCCTTGTCAAGTGCGATCTCATCGAGCTTTTCTTCAAGATGTGAGGTAAATTCGCTATCGACGATGTTGCTAAAGTGCTCCTCCAAAACGCCTATCATGCTAAATGCGATCTCGTTTGGTATGAGCTGCTTTTTCTCGATCCTCACGTAGTCTCTTGATGTTAGCAGCGAGATGGTCGGTGCGTAGGTGCTTGGGCGGCCGATGCCAAGGCTTTCTAGCTTTTTAACAAGGCCAGCTTCAGAGTATCTGGCTGGTGGCTCGGTGAAATTTTGCGTGCTTTTTATGCTTTGCAAACTCATCTCATCGCCCTTTTTTAAATTTGGCAAAATTTTATCCTTATCAAGCTCGCCATAAACCTTGTAAAAGCCATCAAATAGCACCTTTCTGCCACTTATCTTAAACTCACCTTTTTCGCTCGCGACATAGACATTTTGCGTTTGGCTCACACATGCGCTCATTTGGCAGGCTAAAAATCTATTGTAGATGAGCGTGTAGAGTTTGAGCGCGTCTTTATCTAAAAATTTAGCTGCGATTTGCGGTGTGAAGTTTAAATTTGTAGGGCGGATCGCTTCGTGGGCTTCTTGCGCACCTTTTGAGCTTGTCGTGTAGCTTATCGCTTTGGCTGGCAGATACTCTTTGCCGTAGTTTTGCAGGATGTGCTCTCTAGCGGCTGCGACGGCCTCTTTGGCTAAATTTAAGCTATCTGTTCTCATATATGTGATCGCACCCATGAAGCCCTCGTTTGTTTGCACGCCCTCGTAGAGACTTTGAGCGATCATCATCGTCTTTTTAGGGCTAAAGCCAAGGCGGTTGCTCGCACTTTGCTGAAGGGTTGAAGTCATAAATGGCGGACTTGGCTGGATCTTTCTATCCTTGCTCTCGATCTCACGGACGCTAAATTTCTCATTTTGTAAATTTTCAATGATGTATTTTGCGCGGTCTGGGTTTTGGATAGTGAGCTTTTCGATCTTTTGGTTTTCAAATTTAACTAGCTCGGCGTCTAGATCTTTTTTAAAAACGGTGTCGATAGTGTAGTATTCAACTGGTTTGAATGCCTGAATTTCACGCTCGCGATCGACTATTATTTTTAGCGCTGCACTTTGCACACGTCCAGCACTTAAGCCTTTTTGTATCTTTAAATTTAAAAGCGGGCTTAGCTTGTAGCCAACTATGCGGTCAAGCAAGCGCCTTGTTTGCTGGGCATTGACGCTGTTCATATCGACGTGTCTTGGG
>JAHADO010000056.1 GCA_018375265.1 Campylobacter concisus
CGATACGAGTAATATCGAGATAGAAGAGAGCCCACAAGGCGAGCAAAAACAGATCATTATCTATGACTTCAAGCGTCCAAACCGTGTCAGTAAAGAGCAACTCCGCGCGATAAAAGGTATCCACGACAAGCTTGCTAGAAATTTAGCTAGTCAAATTTCAAGCGTTATGAGAAGTATCGTTGAGCTTAGACTTCACAGCGTCGATCAGATGACATACGGCGAGTTTTTGATGAGTTTGCCAAGCCCAACTAGCTTTAACGTCTTTTCTATTAAGCCGCTTGATGGAAACTGCATCTTAGAGATAAATCCAAGCATAGCATTTCCTATGATAGATCGTTTGCTTGGCGGAACTGGCGAAAATTTCGAGGCAAACAGAGAGCTAACTGACATCGAGGTAAATTTACTCGATGCGGTGCTTAGGATGATCATGCAGCGCCTAAAAGAGAGCTGGTCGATGATAACTGATATGTATCCAAACGTCGAGGCAAAAGAGAGCAGTCCAAACGTCGTGCAGATCGTCTCTCAAAACGAGATCGTCATCATGGTCGTCATGGAGATCATTGTTGGTGGCTCAAGCGGCATGATAAATTTATGTTACCCAGTCATCTACCTAGAGCCGATCCTATCGCGCCTTGCAAACAGAGACATCATGCTTGGCGAAACTAGCGCTAAAAAGAGTAGAAACAAAGAGCTAAAAACTCTAATAGGCCGTGCCGAGGTGCTTTATGAGGCGATCCTTGGTAAATCAATCGTTAGTGTAAATGAGTTTTTAAATTTAAAAGAGGGCGATATTTTAAGGCTTGATAGAGGCGCTGATGATAAGGCGATCGTTTGCATCGATAAAAAAGAGGTATTTTTGGCTGAAGTTGGGCTTCATAGATTTAGAAAGTCTATCAAGATCGAGCAGCTAATCCGCTCTGACAAAGACGAGATCAAACACATCCTAGAAAAATACGAAGAAGAGCGAAAAGCAAAACTAATGGCATACGACGAGGCCAACGAACACAACAACGAAGAAGAGAGCGAAGATAATGACGAATGAATTTTTTAACATCTTTTCAAATGAGTTAAAAGCGACCATCGAAGGGCTGACGGGCAGAGCGCCAGAGATCGGCGAGAGAAATGAATTTGACGCGCCAGCGCAAAATGGCATAAAACCGCCAGTTGTCATGGCTAGTGTGACATTAAGTGGTGACATCAATGCAAAAGCAGAGATCGCCTGCACGCCGGTGCTTATAAGTGCAGTTAGTGAGTGGATGATGGGCGAGGAGGAAATCTCAAAAAATGAAAATCTCGGTAGCGACGAGCTTGACGCTGCAAAAGAGATATTTTCAAACCTCTTTAGCGCCTTTAGTACCTCTCTTGGAGCGCAAAAGGGCATGCCAAAGATCAGCTTTGAGGTTATAAATGTAAATTTCTTAGATGAAAACTCATCGCTTGATTTTAGCGTTTTTGAAAAGCTTTTTTTGTTTAACATAAAGATCGAGGATCTAAATGAGCATGTGGCTTTTGTCTGCGATCACACGCTTATGAGATTTTTTGAGCCTGCTAAAAGTGAGCCAGCAGATGGCACAAAGGCTCAAGCTGCTCCTCATGCACTAAAGGGCGAATTTAGCGCAGAAGAGATGAGAAATATCGGCCTTATCATGGACGTAAGGCTACCAATGCGCGTTCGTATCGGCTCAAAAAGGATGCTCTTAAAAGATGTGCTCACTATGGATATAGGCTCAGTCATCGAGCTAAATCAGCTAGCAAACGACCCGCTTGAAATTTTGATAGGAGATAAGGTGATAGCCCTTGGCGAAGTTGTCATAATAGATGGTAACTTTGGCATCCAGATCACGCAGATAGGCTCAAAACGCGAGAGGCTTCAGCAGTTAAAATAATGAATGAATTAGTAAATGATCTCTTAAAATTTCCAAGCGTTTTAAAGTATAAAAACAAAAATGTAACCTTCTTTGGCTCGGCTAGATTTGATGAAGAAAATTTCTACTGCAAAAAGGCATACGAGCTAGCTTACAAGCTAAATGAGCTAGGTTTTGCCATCTTAACTGGCGGAGGAGATGGCATAATGAGAGCGGCAAATAAGGGTGCATTTGATAGCGCAAAGTCCCCTAGCGTCGCACTAAACGTGAGACTGCCGTTTGAACAACAAACAAATCCATACGTCACCGCAAAATATCTCTTTTCAAATTTAAGTCCAAGAAAATTTGCCCTAACTGATAGCTCTATCGCATTTGTCGTCTTTCCTGGTGGATTTGGCACGCTTGATGAGCTATTTGAAATTTTAGTCCTAGCTCATGTTGGCAGCAAAAAAGTGAAAATTTTTCTTTACGGATGCGAGTTTTGGCAAGGGCTTGATGAGTTTATACGAAAGACGCTGATCCCTCAAAAAACGAT
Organism: Campylobacter concisus; assembly: GCA_018375265.1. Classification (GTDB taxonomy): domain Bacteria; phylum Campylobacterota; class Campylobacteria; order Campylobacterales; family Campylobacteraceae; genus Campylobacter_A; species Campylobacter_A concisus_AB. The sequence goes on from JAHADO010000056.1 coordinate 2,401, forward strand.
AAACGAAGAAGATTTAAATTTATATAAAATCACCGATGATATAGAGCTTATCGTAAGTGAAATTTTGGCTATTTAAAAATAAGATATAAAATATCGCCTTTAAATTTAAAAAAGGTAAAAATATGAAAATAATGGTTGCAATGAGCGGCGGCGTAGATAGCACGATGACGGCTAAATTTCTGCAAGAGGCTGGACATGAGGTGCAAGGCTGCTACATGATGCTTCATCAAAAGCCAGGATATCATGAAGAAAACATCAGAAAAGTCAAAAAAGTGGGCGAATACCTTGGTATCAAGGTGCATATCCTCGATCTGCAGGATAAATTTAACGAATATGTCTATGATCCATTTGTCAGGCTTTATAAAGAGGGCAAAACGCCCAATCCTTGCGCCTTGTGTAATAAATTTATAAAGCTTGGTGCGCTACTTGACTTTGCAAAGGCAAATGGCTGCGAGAAGCTTGCTACTGGGCATTACGTGCAGGTGGTTGATGGTTTTATAACCTGCGCCAAAGATCCTAGCAAGGATCAAAGCTACTTTTTAGCTCAGGTGCCAAAAGAGGTGCTAAAAGATGTCATTTTCCCGCTTGGGGATAAATTTAAAAAAGATATCAAAGAGCTAGCACGAGGCGTAAAAGTGCTTGAAGAGTTCGCTACTCAGGCAGAAAGCAGTGAAATTTGCTTTGTTGAAAATACCTACATCGAGGTTTTAAACAAGCACTACAACACAAATTTACCAGGCAATGTGGTGGGTAAAGATGGCAATATCATCGGCCGCCACCAAGGCTACATGCACTACACTATCGGCAAACGCCGTGGTTTTGAGGTTTTTGGCGCTCATGAGCCACACTTTGTCATCAAGATAAATGCCGATAAAAACGAGATAGTTGTCGGCACGAAAGATGACCTTGCTCAAAAGGTGGTTGAGCTTGAAAACGTAAATTTATTTATAGATGAAGATAAATTTGAGTGCGAAACAAAGATAAGGTATAGAAGCCCTAAACTTGAGGCTTTTGTAGAGGTTGATAAAGCTAGCAAAACCGCAAAGCTAACGCTAAATCAAAACGCACTTGGCGTAGCGCAAGGTCAGCTTTGCGTGATGTATGATGGTGATCGCGTCATCGCAAGTGGCTTTATAAAGAACTAAGCGCCTCTTTTATAACTTTGACGTGGCTAAATTCTGGCTCTTTGACAGCAGTTAGAAGCGCCACGTTTTTATACTCTTTTTCTAGCTTTTTAAGCTCTTTTAGCCCCTCTTGCTCCTCTTTGCCATTTAGCTCTTGCCTAAATCTTTTGCAAAACTCATCAAACCTAGCCTCCTTATCCTCATGAAACCATGACCTTAGCTCGTTTGATGGAGTGACTGATTTTAGCCAAATGAAGCTAGAAAAGATCTCTTTTTTCACGCCTCTAGGATATAGTCTATCGATAAAGACACCTTTAAAACTCTCGTCGTCGCTTTTAATAAAGTCGTAAATTCTACATATCTTAAACATGTTTGTTATCTTAGTCCTCATAAATTTATAAATATAAAATGGTTTAAAAATTTGGTGTAAATTTTGCCTTTTGGAGTATAAATTTTGGCTAAAATTAGTTGGTAAATAAATTTAAATTTAAAGCTCATTTTGATAAAATCCCAACATAAAAATCACTAAAAAAGGTTACTATTATGAGAGGCTATAAAATTTTCTCAGGCACCGCAAATATTGAGCTTTCGAAGAAAATTTCGCAATATTTGTCGCTTCCGCTCAGTGAAGCTAGCATAAAAAGATTTAGCGATGGTGAGATCAGCGTGCAAATCGGCGAAAGCGTGCGTGGAAAAGATGTTTTTGTCATCCAGCCAACATGTGCCCCAGCAAATATAAATTTAATGGAACTTCTTATCTTAACTGACGCTTTAAAACGCAGTAGCGCAAGCTCTATAACAGCGATCGTGCCGTATTTTGGCTATGCTAGACAAGACAGAAAAGCGGCTCCTAGAGTGCCTATCACTGCAAAACTAGTGGCAAATATGATGCAAACAGCGGGCATCGACAGAGTCGTGACGATGGATCTTCATGCAGGACAAATTCAAGGATTTTTCGACATCCCAGTAGATAACCTTTATGGTAGCATTGTCTTTAACGACTACGTAAAAGCTAAAAATTTACCAAATCCAGTCGTCGCAAGCCCAGATGTAGGCGGCGTAGCTCGTGCTAGAGCCTTGGCGAAAAATCTAAATTTGCTTGATATGGTCATCGTTGATAAACGCCGAGAGAAAGCAAATGAGAGCGAAGTGATGAACGTGATCGGCGATGTTAAAGGCAAAGATGTGATCTTGGTCGATGATATGATCGACACCGCTGGCACCATCGTAAAAGCGGCTGAGATTTTTAAAGAGCGTGGCGCAACTAGCGTAATGGCGTTTTGCACGCACCCAGTGCTTAGCGGACCAGCCTATGATAGGCTAAAACTTGGCTTTTTAGACGAGCTAGTGGTGACTGATACGATCCCATTAAAAGAAGAACTCCCTTGTATAAAAGTGCTAAGCACAGCTTCACTCTTTGGCGAAGTGATACGCCGCGTTTATCACAACGAAAGCGTAAATAGCTTATTTTAATAACCCTTGCAGGCTGGAGCTTCTAGCCTGCTAAATTTATCCGTTTTGGCTGATTGATATTTATCTTTTGGGTTAAATTTCTAGTTAAATACCTGCTTGTGGCGAGCCTAAATTTAAAGTCAAATAAACAAAAATCACAATGAAACCTCGCCGCTAAATTTCTACATGCTAGCTACTAAAATTTAAATAAGCCGTAATTAAGATGCAGTGCCGATCAGATCCGTGTGGGAGCTGCGACAAATGCCGTCAGGATCGCACAAAAATGGATAGCGATGCAGGAGTAGTTTGCATTAAAATTAATTGCGACTTTGCACCTAAATTTTAAGGAAAAAACTATAAAATACCCCCTTTTTAAATTTCACAAAAAGGGTTTTTATTGCGTAAAATATTCGAGAGAATTTTGCTTGCAAGCAACAGTTTCACGCTTTTTCCAGTGGTCTTTGGACTTTTAGGTGCGATCGTGCTTTTCATCATCGCAAGTTATGATGTCGGCAAGGTGCTTTTAGAGGTTTATAAATATTTCTTTGCTGCAGATTTCCATGTTGAAAATTTCCACCCAGAGGTCGTTGGCGAGATCGTTGGAGCGATTGATCTATACTTGATGGCGCTTGTTCTTTATATATTTAGCTTCGGAATTTACGAGCTTTTCATCTCAGAGATCACACAGCTAAAGCAGTCAAAGCAGAGCAAGGTGCTTGAAGTGCATTCGCTTGATGAGCTAAAAGACAAGCTTGGCAAAGTGATCGTCATGGTTTTAATCGTAAATTTCTTCCAAAGAGTGCTTCACGCAAACTTCACAACTCCGCTTGAGATGGCCTATCTTGCGGCTTCTATCCTAGCTCTTTGCCTTGGACTTTACTTTCTTCACAAGGGCGAACACTAAAATTTTAAGCGTTTTTACGCTTAAAATTTCTCCTACATCTTTTCTTTAGCTATTTTTGGATAATATCCATTTAAAAATTTAAAGGAAATTTGATGATTTTTATAGACGCTTGCCTTAAAAAACCTACGCCATACACGCCTGTTTGGATGATGCGCCAAGCTGGCAGATATCTACCAGAATATATGGCTGTAAGAGCTAAAGCTGGGGACTTTTTATCACTTTGCAAAGACTATAAAAAGGCTAGCGAGGTCACGCTTCAGCCAGTTGATATCCTTGGCGTTGATGCGGCGATTTTATTTAGCGATATCCTTGTTGTGCCTCTTGAAATGGGCATGGATCTGCGCTTTGAAAAGGGCGAGGGACCAGTTTTTACAAAGCCTCTGCGTGATGAGGCAGCTCTTGATGCACTTAGTATCGAAAGATCGGTTAAGAGCTTAGCATACGTCTATGACACGATCAAACTTACAAGAGAAAATTTAGCCAAAGATAAGGCGCTCATTGGTTTTTGCGGAGCACCTTGGACGATAGCTACATATATGATCGAGGGTGGTGGCAGCAAAAACTATGCGGTCTGCAAAAAAATGCTCTATGAAAATCCAGAATTTTTGCATCAAATTTTAGAAAAAGTGACGCAAGTGCTTATCCTTTACGTCAAAGAGCAGATAAAAGCTGGCGTAAATGCGGTGCAAATTTTTGACAGCTGGGCGGCTGCACTTGAAGAGCAGGCATATTTTGAGTTTGGATTTAGCTATATAAATAAGATAGTTGATAGCGTAAAGGCTGAATTTCCAGATATCCCAGTCATAGTTTTCCCAAAAGGTATCAGTGGCTATTTGGATAAAATTTCAGGCAAATTTGATGTTTTTGGAGTTGATTGGAGCACGCCGATAGAGCTGGCAAAAGAAAAACTAAGCCCAAGATACGTCCTTCAGGGCAATATGGAGCCAACAAGGCTATATAGCAAAAAGGCGATCGATGAGGGCGTGGATAAAATTTTAAGCACGATGAAAGGCGCGCCGCATATTTTCAACCTTGGTCATGGGATCTTGCCTGATGTGCCAGTTGAAAACGCAAAATATTTCATAAAAGAGGTTCAAAGAAAAAGTGCAAGATAGCACTATCGTCTTTGGGCCGATAAATTCGCGCCGTTTTGGCATGAGCCTTGGCATCGATCTAAGCCCAAAACAAAAATCATGCAATTTTGACTGTGTTTATTGCGAGCTAAAGGGCGCAAAGCCAGTTGAAGAGATAGAAAATCCGCCAAGCATTGATGGGATCATAAGCGCTTTAAAAGAAGCATTAAAAGTTCATCAAAACATCGATGTCATCACGCTTACAGCAAATGGCGAACCAACTCTTTATCCGCACTTAAAAGAGCTGATAGTAAAAGTAGATGAGCTAAAAGGCAGGGCAAAAACTCTTATCCTAAGCAATGGCTCTGGCGTAAGAGATCAAAAAATTTGTGAAGCCTTGCAAGGGCTTGATATAGTGAAATTTAGCCTTGATAGCGCCGTGCAAAGCACATTTAAAAAGATAGACCGCAACAAAAGTGGCATAGAAATAAATGAACTTATAAAAGCAATGGCTAAATTTCGCAAGGAATTTAAGGGCGAGCTTGTGCTTGAAATTTTGGTCGTGGCTGGATTTAACGACAAAGAAGAGGAATTTATGACGGTTAATGAGGCCATAAACGAGATAGCTCCACACCGAGTGGATGTGGGTACGATAGATCGTCCGCCAGCTTACAACGTAAAAGGCGTTGATGCTAGTAGGCTTGAAGAGCTAGCAAGCAAGATAAACGGCGTGCCAGTTACCATAGCTAGGGCTCACAAGATAGAGCAAAAGTATGAATTTAGCAAGAGTGAAATTTTAGCCATGCTAGAGCGCCGTCCGCAAACTACGGCAAATGTAGAAGAAAATTTCTCAGA
>JAHADO010000057.1 GCA_018375265.1 Campylobacter concisus
TGCACCGCTACTAGCAGGATTTAGCGTGTTTTTGCCAAGTCGCTCATAAAACTCGCCAAGGCCACTTTCATTTAAAATTTCATATACGCCTTTGCAGCCAGAGCAGCAAAACTTAAGCCCGCCTTTAGCCTCTATCATCGCACTTTCATCAAAGCTTTGCTTGCAGTGAGCGCACCTACACTTCACGGACGCTTCTTTTTAAGCTGGTCTAAATAGCCATATATCGTGATCTTTGAGACGTTTAGCTTACTTGCCACGACCTCGATAGCGCCCTTTATGTTAAAAATGCCCTTTTCGTTCATAAAGCCAACGAGTTCTAGCTTTTGCTCCTTTTTGAGCTTTTTGCCCTCGTTTTTGGCGATGATCTTGTCGATCAAATTTAAAACGATCTGCATCACATCGTCGTTTTGCTCGCTCTTTGGCTCATTTTCACTCGTTTTTAAGAAATTCCCAGCCATTTCAAAAAGGCTCTTTGCCACGCTAGCATCGACATTTACGCATATAGCCCCTATGATCTCGCCGTGCTCGTCTCTGATAAATGCAGTTGAAGACTTCACCAGCTTTTCATCCTTGGTAAAAAAGTAGTTCGCCACGTAGTCGTCTTTGAAATTTTTGCTATTTAAGACCTCACTTACAAGGTGGTCAAAGCTTTGTCCGACCTTTCTGCCAGTGACGTCGCCAGCCACGTAGACGACTGAGCGCTGTGGGTTTGAAAGGTCGTGCAGCACGACTTCGCAGGCAAACGGCGAGCTTTTTTGTATGAGATTTGCCGTTGGGATAAATGCCTTTAATATAGGATGCATAAGGCGCCTTTTGTTTTTGTTTAAGTTTAGCCAAAATATTTTTAAATTTTCGATAAGAAAAAATATAATTTTTTATGAAAATTTATGAAATTTAAGTGAAAATAATAATTTTTTATCTATAATCCTTTAAATTTTTAAGGAGAAAATATGAAAATTTACGAAACCGAAATTTCAAAAAAGAAAAAGGCTCACTACTCTTTAGCAACCGAGCACAACGGCATCCTCTACATCTCAGGTCAGCTTAGCATGGACCCTGAGACCAGGCAAATTCCAGAAGGACTAAAGGCTCAAACAAGGCAGGCTTTAAAAAACCTTGACAACGTGCTAAAGCTGGCAAATGCGACAAGAAACGACATCTTGATGTGCCGCGTCTATACGCCAGATATCGACTTTTGGGACGAGATAGATGACGAGTATGCGCTATTTTTTGGCGATCATAAGCCAGCTCGCGTCGTAGTGCCGACAAACAAACTTCACTTTGGCTGCCTGCTAGAGATCGAAGCCACAGCGATACTTGATAGAAAACTTTAAAAAGCTTTAAAGGAGCGAAAATGCCTAAATTTATCTGCTCAAAGTGCGGCAAGAGTGCAGATTTTGAGACGCCTATATTTGCGTGCGAGTGCGGTGGGCTATATGATCTGGAGTTTAAACTGGCCAAATTTGATCTAAATTTGATCGATCAGCGCGAGTTTAGCCTATTTAGATACAAAGAGTTTTTCCCTATTAAAAACGAGCTTTGGCGCGATATCAGCCTTGGCGAGGGGCTAACAAAGAGCGTGAAATTTGATGACTCGCTCTACCTTAAAATGGACTATGCGATGCCAACGCTCTCTTTCAAGGATAGAGGTGCGGTGATGCTTATTTGGTTTTGCAAAACTCATGGCATCAAAAAGATCTTGCAAGATAGCAGCGGAAACGCTGGAAACTCGGTCGCCGCATACGCTGCTAGAGCTGGCATAGAGTGTGAAATTTACGTCCCAAAAGGCACAAGTGAGAAAAAGATAAAGATGCTTGAGTACTACGGCGCAAAGGCGGTTGTCTTTGACGGCACGCGCGACGAGACGGCAGATGCTTGCAGAAAAAGGGCAAAAGATGAGGGCATATTTTACGCAAACCACGTATTTAACCCGCTTTTTTACCAAGGCACCAAAACATATATATATGAAATTTACGAGCAGCTTGGCTTTGTCCCTGAAAATCTCTTTTTGCCAGTTGGCAACGGCACCTTGCTAATTGGCTGCGAGATCGCACTAAATGAGCTACATGAAGCAGGAGTTATCAAAAAACTACCTAAAATTTTCATCGTTCAAAGTGAGAGGTGCGCGCCATTTTTAGGGGCAACAAACGAGCCTGCTAAGATCAAACCAGAGCCAACTTTGGCTGAGGGCATAGCGATCGCAAAACCTGCTCGTGGCGCTGAGATATTAGCTAGCAGGTACGCAGGCGAGCGCGAGGTGATCACGATAAAAGAAGAGGATATTGAGCCAGCTAGAAATTTCCTAGCAAGCCGCGGTTTTTACGTCGAGCACACCACAGCAGCGATCTACGCGGCATACGCAAGCTACGTAAAATCACACAAGATAGAGGGCAGAAGCATCATCTCGATGTGCGGTGCTGGGCTAAAAAGCGAACACTAAATTTAAATTTGCAGGTCATTTTGCCTGCAAATTTGCCTACTTTAGCGACTTTGGTTGTGGCATTTCTTGACAACAAAGTTTTATTTTTATAAAATGCCAAAACTTTCAAAAAACTTTTGAAGCCCAGAATTCTGCAATCTTATCCCCGCATTTAAAGAGGAAAAATGGAAAACAACAACCAAACCGAGCAAAGTGCTGCTCAAAACACAAAAACTACAAAAAAACATCAAGCATCAAGAACCCACGTACCAGTCGACGGACACAAGATCGAAGAGCTAAGAACGCTTAGCTTAGACGAACTAGTGCAGATCGCAAATGGCGTTGGCGTCGAAAATCCACGCGAATTTCGCAGGCAGGATTTGATATTTGAGATACTAAAAACCCAGACAAAACAAGGCGGCTTTATACTATTTACTGGAATTTTAGAGATCACAAACGAGGGCTACGGCTTTTTAAGGGCTGTTGATGCAAATTTAAGCGACAGCTCAAACGACGCTTATGTTTCAAACTCTCAAATCCGCAAATTTGCACTTCGTGTGGGCGACATCATCACCGGCCAAGTAAGAGAGCCAAAAGATCAAGAAAAATACTACGCCCTTTTAAAGATAGAAGCGGTAAACTACATGCCTCTAGCAGACGCAAAAGAGAGGCCACTCTTTGACAACCTAACCCCACTTTTCCCAACTGAAAAGCTAAATTTAGAGTATGATCCGATGAAGCTAACGGGCCGTGTGCTCGACCTTTTCACGCCTATTGGCAAGGGTCAGCGTGGCCTCATCGTCGCACCTCCAAGAAGTGGTAAAACCGAGCTTATGAAAGAGCTAGCTCACGGCATCGCCAAAAACCACCCAGAAGCCCAGCTCATGGTGCTTCTAGTCGATGAGAGACCAGAAGAAGTTACCGATATGCAGCGCTGCGTAAAAGGCGAGGTATTTAGCTCGACATTTGACCTGCCAGCGCTTAACCACGTCCGCGTAGCAGAGCTAGTCATCGAAAAAGCAAAACGTCTAGTTGAGATGGGCAAAGACGTCATCATCTTGCTTGATAGTATAACCCGTCTAGCACGTGCCTACAACACAGTGACCCCACCAAGTGGCAAGGTACTAACAGGCGGTGTGGACGCAAACGCACTTCACAAGCCAAAACGCTTTTTTGGCGCAGCTAGAAACATCGAGCACGGCGGCTCACTAACCATCATCGCAACCGCGCTAATCGACACTGGCTCACGCATGGATGAAGTGATATTTGAAGAGTTTAAAGGCACTGGAAACAGTGAGATCGTACTTGACCGTAACATCTCAGACCGCAGAATTTACCCAGCTATCAACGTGCTAAAATCAGGCACCAGAAAAGAAGAGCTACTTCAAAAACCTGATGAGCTTCAAAAAATTTGGGCTATCCGCTCTGCGATCGCCACAATGGACGATGTCGAAGCGCTTAAATTCTTATACGCAAAAATGCTAAAAACAAAAGATAACAAAGAGCTTCTCTCTATCCTAAACGAGTAAATTTAACTGAGCTTGAAGCGCTTGCTTTGAGCTCAAATTTCTTTTTTTTACATCAAATTTATCAACAAATCTTTTATAATTATACTAATTTAAATTTTTCAGTTTTATTTTTTTTTTTTTTGTAAAATCCGAATTTCTAACTTCTACAAAAAGGAAAAATATGAAAACAAAAGTCGTTCTTTCAGGCATTACAGCAACACTTGCTCTTGCTCTAACTGGATGTGGTGAGCCAACTACTTTGGCTGAAATTTGCAAAGCTGATATGGGAAGTATCAAGCACTTTAAAGGTGAAGTGAAAGTTTATAAAAGGGTAAGTTATACAACCAAATACGATATCATGACAAATAAATATGAGCTAAAAGAAGATGGAAAAGGTTATCTAATAGTCGATAAAGATACAAAAGTTGATCTAGATAAATTTAACGAAAAAGAATCAGACAGTTACGAGGTTATAAAAAACAGCATAGCGCAAGGGATACCTTATTATTATGGTGAGCAAAAATATGGCGAAATAGGTGACGAAAATGCGACAGAATTTTTGGCAACATTAGAAACGCTAAACCCAAGATGTATAAAAGGCGAGGAAATAAAACTAAACCGCAAAGATACAGAACTAACTCCAAAAAAATAACAAAAGGTGGGCTAACCACCTTTTAAAAACTTACATCATCTCACTTTAAATTTATACGTCACTTACTAAATTTTTCTATGTCTTGATTGATTAAATTTTCATATTCACAAAGCTCGTTGCAAGTCTTTTTGCTCTGCTCGATAAGCTCATCAAATTTAAATCCAAGCATCACTATACGATAAAGGTTTGGCTTGTGTTTTCGCCAGTTGTAAAGCGTTGCGACATCAACGTCTAAATGATAAGCCATATCACGTTTTGTCATCTTAGCCACTTTACACTCCTTTTTTTGAGTGATTTTATAAATTTTATTCTGATAAGAAAACAATTGAATTATTTTATGTTTTTTTATAATTTCATTGAATATTTAAACTTTATTTAATATAAGAAAATTTAAAATAGCCACGTAACATTTTTTAAATAAGGAGTAAAAATGAAAAATGTAGTTTTAAAAGTTGCTTTAGGTTTAAGCCTAGCTAGTGCCGCTGCTTTAGCGCAAGGAGCGTTTGTTGGAGTTGAGGGAGACTACTCTTTTGGTTCAAATATGAAAGCAAAAAGTGACAATGGCACATCAAAAGCCAAAAAAGCACAACCAGGTCTTGGCATAAAAGCTGGTTATGACTTTGACGTAGCTAGAGTTTATGGAGCTTATATATATGACTTTCAAGCTAAAAAGTCACTTGGCGACGAAGATGGCACAATAATAAAATGGAAAACACATAAATTTATAGTAGGAGCTGACTACACTCCAAGCGTAGCAAAAGATCTTAAACTAGTTCTTGGTGGCTATACTGGTTTTTCAAAACTAAAAATGGATGTATTTGACACACATGATGGATCTGAAAAAGGCAACGCGACCGGCTGGATACTTGGAGCAAAAGTCGGCGCTGAGTACTCTATTAATGAAAACAATGCAGTTGAGTTTGGTTTAAAGGCTGATAGAACAAAATATCGCTCTATAGCAAAATATGATAACGCAAAAATAAAAGAGACAAACCTCGGTCTTTATATGGGATATACATATAAATTTTAATCACCAGCAAGCTCAAATTTCAAAGCAAATTTGAGCTTTTATTAGAAACTATAAATTTACTAGCTTTTCTAAATTTTCGCCGTCTAAGCGGTAGTTTCTCCACTCAAGAGATTGGTTTTTAGCGCCCATGCTTTCATAAAATTTGACACTTGGCTCATTCCAGTTTAGACAGCACCACTCAAGCCTTTTTAAATTTTCATCCTTGCAAATTTGAGCTAGAAATTTAAAAAAAGCCTTGCCGATGCCTTGATCTCTAAACTCTTTTTTGACATAAATATCCTCAAGATAGATCCCGCCAAGCCCTAAAAATGTAGAAAACGTGTAAAAATAGATGGCATATCCTACCACCCTGCCCTCACTTTCACAGACTAAGGCTTTTGCGTGATTTTTATTAAAGATAGAGTCTGCAAAAATTTCATTTGTAAAAGTGACTTGATCGCTCATTTTTTCATAGCTAGCAAGCTCTCTTACGAGCTCGCAGATCACGTCTATATCGCCCTCAGTCGCTTTTCTTATTTTAAATTTCATTAGTTATCTCCAAAGAGTGCTTTTAGATCTTTAACCATTTCTCCATTTTCGCTGTTGTTGCTAGTTTTTGAGCCAAGCTCGTTTAGCTCGATCTCATAACCAGTTAGCATGCTTGCAAGGCGGATGTTTATGCCATTTTTACCGATCGCTTTGCTCTTTTGTTCGCTCGCAAGTGTCACGATCGCCTTGTTTTCCTCGATCTTTACAGATGTGATGATCGCAGGTGCCATAGCGCGAGCTACCAAGATCGCTGGCTCAGTGGTGTACTCAATCGCATCGATACTCTCACCATGAAGCTCTTTACTTACAGCATTTATCCTAACGCCCTTTGTGCCGACAGTTGCACCGACTGGATCGATGTTTGGAGTGGTTGAGATGAGCGCTACTTTAGCCCTTTCGCCAGGGATCCTCGCACTTCCTTGGATGATGATGCCGCCATCTTTTATCTCAGGCACCTCTGAAGTTAGCAGCGCTTCAAGAAATTTAGGCGAAGTCCTTGAAAGTTCGACCTTTATGCCTAAATTTTTATCTGTAAAAACTTTTCTAATGACCGCTTTTACCACGTCGCCTACTTTAAATTTCTCGCCTTTTATGCGGTTTTTACGTGGTAAGATGGCACGAAGCTCGTCTATCTCGATAAATGTGTTTTCATCGTTATCGACTCTGACAACTGGACCAAAGACCATGTGACCGCTCATCTCATTATATTTTTGTAAAATTTTCTCTTCTACTAGGCGCTGGATGTGATACTCAAGCTCTTTGTGAAGCGTTTGAGCTGCGGTTCTGCCAAGGTTATCAAGGCTTAGTTCGTAAGTGAGCTCATCACCGATCTCTACGCCACCATCTATCTTTTTAGCCTCTTTTAAGCTTAAAAAGTGCTCATTGTCTTCAGCAAGCCTCTCATCGTCGTTTGCTACGATTGAAATTTTTTGATAAAGCTTTAAATTTTTATTAGCATCTATGCTCACATCATACTCATAATTTTCGCCATAAACCCTTTTTGCAGTGTTTATCAAGGCTCTTATGACGCGCTCTTTTACATCTTCTATCTCTAAATTTTTCTCATTTGCAATTGACTCGATGATATCTGAAATTCTTTCCATTTTTTCTCCATTGTGACGATAAATTTCGGGGATTTTTCGTGAAGTTTTGAAATTATACATAAGCCATACTTTTAATAACATTAAGTTTGTTATTAACTTTTATTTAATCCTTTTTTTATGATGATTTGGGTATATTGACCGATTAAAATTTAAGATTTTGAAAGGATTAAAAATGGAGCTAAAACTTGCAAGAGCCGAATTAGACGCAAAACCAAAAACGATTTCACTAGAAAAGATAGAGGCAGCTGTCGAAAAAGAGGGTCAGAAAATTTTCTATTTTGATAAAGAAAACACACACAAACAACTAATCGCCTTAGTCGAGCACTTTGAAGAAAAAGGATTAAGCGTTTATCACAGAACCGTGAAATACGGGCTTGATGATAGCGATTATATGTATGAAGTGCATATACTTTAATGAGTAAAAAACTCTTTATCCAAACTCTAGGTTGTGCTATGAATGTTCGTGACAGCGAGCATATCATAGCCGAGCTCTCACAAAAAGAAGACTACTCCTTAACACAAAACATTG
>JAHADO010000058.1 GCA_018375265.1 Campylobacter concisus
TACTCATATCAGATGAGAACCTACTCAAGCAACGCCATCTCACAACCAGGCGCAATCGCAACTGCGACAACTAAGCCACTGCTTGACTCTGTGCCATTTGCGCAAGCTATCACTGGGCTTCCAGGCCGCGTAAAAGTGATCTGGAGACCACATCCTGATAGCACAGTAGCAAGCTATATCATCCAAAGAAGCGATGCAGGAGCTAATAAATTTAGCCAGATCGCAGAGGTAAATGGCAGACTAAATGCCGAGTATATCGACACCGAGGTAAAACCTGGCAGGTCTTATGAGTATAGGATCTTAGTTAAAACTTCTTCTGGCGTCATCTCAAAACCAAGCCAAAACATAAGCGCCACAACAAAGGAGTTACCCTAAATCAGTAACGAACGTCCAAGCGACCAAAAATGCGCCAAAAAAGATCATCTTAACGTGGGATTACGCGCCGGCTGAGGATTTTGCTTATTTTAAGGTTTATAGAACGACAAGTAAAATTTTGCCTTACACATACCTAGCAAAAACGACTAGCAACACCTATGAGGACCTCATAAATACAAACGCAGCGACAAGGTATTATAGAGTGACAGCTGTCGATAAAGACGGTCTTGAGAGCTTAAAGCAAGAAGAGCCAATCGTTGGTAGCACGCTTGGCGCACCAAAAACTCCAAGCATAAGCGCTAGCTACGATGGTAGCGGCGTAAATGTAAGCTGGAGTGCAGTTGATAGAGCTAGCTCATATACAGTTTATAGAAGCGGTGCTAGCGAGAAAGTCTTTAGCGGTATAAGTGATACTGGGCTTAGAGATGACAGCGTCCAAGCGGGCGCTAGCTACTCTTACAGCGTCGTAGCAGTCGATGAATACGGCATCGCCTCTGATAAGTCATCAAAAGCAGAAGTTAGCATAAAATAATGCCAAATTTCATCGCTTCATCCTTAAAAGAGCTCTCGTTTCCATTTGGTAACGACAAGATCAAATTTCTTTGGCAGGCAAATGGCCGAAACGAGAGGCTCATCTACACAAAAAATGAAGATGAAGGCTTTTTTCTAGTCGTAAAGCCAGGCAAAAATGGCGTCGTCGTAAAGGGAGAAAAGCTCACAAAGCCTGCTAAAGTCGGACTTTTACAAGAAGCACTGGAGCTTTTTAAAGAGCAAAGTTGCAATGGCATCATCAGCCAAGCATTTGCCGTGAAAAAGACAAATTTGACCAAAAAAGTGAGTGAAATTTTAAGCCTTGAAGAGTTTGTGCCAGCATTTTGCGAGCTAAAAGATAAATTTAAAGAGATTTTTATCGAGATCGGCTTTGGCTCTGGCAGGCACTTGCTCTATCAGGCTAAAAACAACCCAAATGCCCTAGTTATCGGCATAGAGGTCTATAAGCCAAGCATCGAGCAAGTAGCAAAGCTAGCCAGGGCAAATGCCCTAGAAAACGTGCGTCTGATAAATACCGACGCAAGGCTCTTGCTCTCACTTGTTGGATCAAATTTGGTTGATAGAGTATTTTTACATTTCCCAGTGCCGTGGGATAAGGCCGAGCATAGACGCGTGGTCTCATCGGCGTTTGCGCTTGAGTGCGAGAGGATACTAAAGCTTGGCGGTAAATTTGAGCTACGGACTGATAGCAAGGAGTATTGCGACTTTAGTTTGAGTAAATTTTTAGAGCCCACAAACTCAAAGATAGAGGCTTTTAAAAATAGAAATTTAGAAGTAACAAGCAAGTATGAAGACCGCTGGAGACGCCAAGATAAGGACATTTACGATGTCATTTATACTTGTGAGGCAAAAAGCGATGAGAGCGTTTTGGCTGGGGATTTTAGCTTTAAAGAAAAGACAAGCGTAAAAAATATCATTAAAAATTTTAAAAATTTCATCATAAAAAAAGAGGATCACTTTTTACATTTTGAAGAAATTTACACCATAAACGAGGGTGAAATTTTGCTAAAAGTCGCCTTTGGAGCGTTTAACAAACCAGAGCAATGTTTCATCAAAATAAGCGATGAAAAAAGCGAATATTTTATAAAAAAACCGATCTTAATACGTGAAAATTTAGCAGCACACGAGCTTTTGAAGGAGTATTTGGCTGATGCAAGAGATAATTAGCGCAAGAAATTTAAGCCTAGCTTACGAGCGCAACGAGGTTGTGATCAATAGCGTAAATTTAGACATCTACGCAAATGACTTTGTCTTTATCACAGGCAAGAGTGGAAGCGGAAAAAGCACGCTTTTAAAGTCATTTTACGGAGAAATTTCACCACTTGCAGGCGAGCTAAATGTCTGCATGACGCAAATGGACGATATCGATGACAAAAGACTTTGCGAGCTTAGGCAGCGAGTTGGCATTATATTTCAAAACTACCGCTTGATAAATGAGTGGAATGTCGAAAAAAACGTCATGCTGCCCCTCATCATCAAAGGCGTCAATCAAAATGTGAGTAAAAAGCAGGTGGCTAAACTTTTAAAACATGTAAATATGCTTCACAAAGCCGATAAATACCCTCGTGAGCTAAGTGGCGGCGAGCAGCAAAGAGTCGCCATGGCAAGAGCTCTCGCGCACAATCCAAATTTGCTCTTATGCGACGAGCCAACAGGAAATTTAGACGAATACTCAAGCGACGTCATCTGGTCGCTTCTAAAATCAGCCAGAGAATTTCTAGGCACAAGCGTCGTCGTGGTGACGCATCACATCCCCTCAACACTTCGCATCCCATACCGCCACTTCGTCATAGAAAATGGAGGCGTGCATGAGATCGCTTAAAAACCACCTTGGATTTATCCTGCCGTTAATCGCGCTTTTATTTTCAGTGCAGTTTAGCCTCACAGCAGACAAGATCGTAAGAGAGTATGAGAGGCTTATGGGAAATGACTACAACATCGTGGTGGTCTCAAACAAAGAGCTAAGCGAGCCAGTGCTAAAGCCAGTAGTTAGCACGCTAGCTAGCATTGAGCCACTAAGCCCACAAAAGATCATCGACCGCCTATCAAACGACATCTCGGCTAAAAATTTATCCATCCTTCAAAACGCCTTGCCTAAATTTTACTCGCTAAGACTAAGCGAATTTCCATCGCCAGAGTATATGGAGGAGATAAAGCAAAAGCTTTTGAAATTTGATGGTATAAGCAAGGTCGAGACATTTTCAAAGACCCATGACAAGGTCTTTAAGATGCTAAATTTAGCTAAAAGTATATCGTATGCATTTATGGCGATACTTTGCGTCGTTGGGCTTATGCTTATGCTTAAGCAGACTAAAATTTGGCTATTTGAGCATAGAGAGCGCATCGAGATCATGACGCTTTTTGGTGCGCCATTTTGGCTAAAATCAGCCATGTTATATAAATCAGCCATGGTTGATAGCATAGTTGCGACCATTGTTGTTGGTGCGTTTTTCTTTTTCTTGCCTAGCATTGAAATTTTTAGAGAAAATGCCGCAAGCATCGATGTAGTCTTGCCTAGCCTTGATATTTCAAGAGATATTTTTATCTTATTTGGCGTGGCTGTGGTTTTAAGCATTTTTGCTGTTAGTTTAGTGATGAGTAAGGCTAGAAAAAGCACGATATGAAAAAAGGAATTTTTACACTTTTGCTAGCATTTAGTCTAGCTTTTGCATCAAATACTAAAGAGAAGATAAAAGACTCCAAAAACTCGCTAAGATCGACGCAGGCGATGAGTGAGCAGCTTAGTAAAAAGCTAGATGACTTGGCCGGCGATATCGTAAACGGCGAGAAAAAACTGCGCGGCATAAGCGGCGATATCACAAATTTAAAAGGTCAAATTTCAATTCTTGAGACAAATGCTTCAAAAGCGCTTCTTGAGCTTGATAATCTGACAAAGCAAAACAAAGAGCTAGAGCGCACGCAAAAAGAGCTAGAGCAAAATATGATAAGGATCATCGCAGAAGATTTATCATTTGATCTTATGATGTCGGCAAGCGAGGGCAAACAAAGCGAAGAGAGCATCATCTCATCGCAAATTTTAACCAAGCTAAACGCCATAGCAAAAGAGGACTTTAAAAGGCTTAGCCAGAACTACGAAGATACGATAGAAAAGATAAAAAACAAATCAAGCAAGATAAATGAGATAAACTCAAGCATAAAAAACTATAGACGTAAGCAAAGTGATCTACAAAGTCTAGAGAGCACGCAGAAAAATACAATAAGCGGACTAAAGCGTGATAAAGAAATTTACAGCAAAAAGTTAGCCAAGCTTCAAGCCCAACAAGACGAGCTAAGAAAGACACTAGAACAGCTTGCTATCATGCAAAAGCAAGAGGATGAAGCAGCACGTGCAGCCAGAGAAAAGCAAGAAAGAGCGGCTAGCAAAGGTGACAAAAAAGGGTCAAAGAGCCAGCCAATGGGTGGGGGCTATCAAACAAGCTCAGTTAAGAGATACTCAGGCGCAAGGACGATCGCTCCACTTGATGGCTACTCTGTAAAGCAAAAATTTGGTAATTACGTAGATCCGATATATAACATCAAAATTTTTAACGAGTCAGTCGTGCTTCGCTCAAGTACCCCAGATGCGAAGGTAAAAAGCGTGCTAAATGGCAAGGTGGTCTTTGCTAAAGCTACTCCGATGCTTGAAAATGTTGTCATCATCGAAAACGAAAACGGCATCCACACGATCTACGCCCACCTAAGCCAGATCGCGCCAACTGTAAAGGTCGGCTCGCTCGTGCAAAAAGGCTACGTCATAGGCCGAGTTAGAAACGATCTCACCTTTGAAGTAACGCAAAGGAACTACCATATCGACCCGCTTGAAATGATCTCAAAATAGTCACTTTGTAAGCGTTATTAGCTAAATTTAAAGCCTTTTTGGCTAAAATGCGTGAATTTCAAGGAGCATGACAATGAGTAAGAGAAAACGCGTATTGGTCAAATTTTCAGGCGAGGCCTTGGCTGGAGAAAATGGTTTTGGTATAGACACAGCTGTACTTAAGTTTATAGCAAGCGAGATAAAAGAACTCATCGACAATGATATCGAAGTTGGCATCGTAATAGGCGGTGGTAACATAGTGCGTGGTGTGAGCGCTGCAAAAGACGGCATCATCAAGCGAACAAGTGGCGATCACATGGGCATGCTAGCAACTGTCATCAACTCTATCGCGATGCGCGAAGCTTTGGAGAGAAGCGGACTTGAGGTAAGAGTGCAAAGCGCGATTAAGATGGAGGCGATCTGCGAGACTTTCATCGTGGGACGTGCGCAGCGCCATTTGGAAAAGGGCAGAGTTGTTATCTTTGCTGCAGGCACGGGCAATCCATTTTTCACAACAGACACCGCAGCTACTCTAAGAGCTATTGAGATTGGCTCAGATATGATCATAAAAGCGACAAAAGTTGATGGCGTTTATGACAAAGATCCTAAAAAATTCAAAGATGCAAAACTTCTAAAATCACTGAACTACGAAAAGGCGATGAGCGATGACATCAAGGTTATGGACGACACTGCCATAGCTTTAGCAAAGGATAACGCACTGCCGATCTTAGTTTGTAATATGTTTAAGGCTGGAAATTTATTAAAAATAATAAATGAAGAAGAAGCAGCCCTATACTCAGTTGTAAAATAAATTTCAAAAAGGATAAAAATGAGAACAGAACAAATCACAGCAAGAGCGCTAAAACAAGTAGGAGATGACAGATATAAGCTTTCACTTATCGTTGCAAAGCGTGCAGAAGCGCTAGCAAATGGCGCCATAGCTTTAGTTGATGCTGATACTTCAAAGATGAAATTTGCTGACATCGCACTACTTGAAGTGGCTGAGGGCAAAATAGGCTTAGAGGCAATAGTTGAAGGAAAATAGTCTTTTTTTAGAGCAGTTGATAGAGCAAATTTTAGCTTGTAAAAACGTTTCAGAAGCGGTAAAACTGCTCTTTTTTCTTTGTGAAAGAAGTGAAATTTTAGACAAAGCTATCGACAGCTGCGTCACATCTCACGCTGGACAATACCGCAAAAGTGGCGAACCATACGCCATCCATCCCATCTTAGTAGCCTCTATCGTAGCAAATATGGGCGGCGATGAGAGCATGGTCATAGCTGCACTTCTTCATGACGTGGTCGAAGATACCGACGTAACGTTAGGTGAGCTTCAGGCTGAATTTGGCGATGAGGTTGCAAAGCTAGTTGAAGGGCTTACAAAGATAGTTGCTATTAGAGAAAACAAGCTTGCAAGCTCAGATAGCAACGAAAAACTGGCAAGCTCGGCGCTAACTTTTAGAAAGATGCTCTTAATCTCCATAGAAGACGTCAGAGTCCTTGTCGTAAAGCTTTGCGACAGACTTCACAACATGCTAACGCTTGAAGCGCTAAGGCCTGAAAAACAAAAACGCATAGCTGAAGAGACGCTTATGGTCTATGCTCCGATCGCTCATAGACTTGGAATTTCATCGATCAAAAACATGCTTGAAGATCTAAGTTTTAAGTATGCGATGCCAGAAGAATACGCAAAGATAGATAGCTATCTAAACAAAAACAAGCAACAACTTAGCCTAAAGCTAAATGCTTTTCACGAAAAGGTAAGTCAAATTTTACTTGAAAATGGCTTTATCGAGGGCACTTTTGAGATACAAAAACGCATAAAACACTACTACTCGATCTATCTAAAGATGCAAAGAAAGGGCATTTCTATCGAAGAGGTGCTTGACTTGCTTGCCATTAGGATCATCGTGCAAAAGCCGCTTGATTGCTACCTGGCACTTGGAAATTTACATATAAATTTCAACCCTTTAATTTCTAGATTTAAAGATTATATCGCGCTTCCAAAGCAAAATGGCTATCAAACAATACACACAACCATTTTTGATAACAAAAGCATTTTTGAGGCGCAAGTTCGCACTTATGATATGCATAAAACCGCTGAATACGGTGTTGCTGCGCACTGGAAATATAAAAACGGCGAGGGCAGCCTCTTAAATCCAAAGCTTGACTGGCTAAATGACATCAGCATGCAAAATAGCGAGAACGAGGGCAACGTCGAAGAGCTTTACGAGTATGCAAAAGATAGCCTTTATATCGAAGATATCGCAGTTTATTCTCCAAAGGGAGAGGTCTTTACATTGCCACGAGGTGCTACGGCGCTTGATTATGCTTATGAGATTCACTCAGAGATCGGACTTTACGCAAAAGAAGCTTATATAAACCGCGTTAGGATGCCGCTTCTAACAGAGCTAAAAAATGGCGACATCGTTAGGATAGTAACTGGCGAAGAGGCTAAATTTCGCTGCTCGTGGATAAATAGTGTGCGAACAGGCAAGGCAAAGGCGACGATAAGGTCATTTTGCAAGCAAAAGATAAGAGATATAAACTACAAAATGGCGATAGATATCTTAAAATCAGTATTTAACGTTTCAAAAGATAGAATTTTAGAGTGGATAGAGAGCGAAAATTTGGGCAAAAAGGTCTTTCGTGCGGCGACTGATAGCGAGTATCTGCAAGAAGTGGCAAATATGCTTAAAAAATACATCAGAAAAGAGCGTCCATTTATGATCTCTTTGGGCGACAAATATCAGATCAAAAAGCAAAAATTTGAAAACATAGTGATCTACTCAAATCACAAAATTTCAAATGTCGAGTTTGATTATTGCTGCAATCCAAAAAGGGGCGATAGCATAGTTGGCTTTAAAAATGGTCACACCGTGACAGTGCATCACAAGCTTTGCGAGCGCGCTGGTAAGCTCATTGATAAAGGCGATGAGATCATCTTTGTCAAATGGACGAGAAATGCCCCACATAGGTATAAAATTTTATTAAATTTAGAAAAC
>JAHADO010000059.1 GCA_018375265.1 Campylobacter concisus
ATAGGCATGCCACACACTGCACATCTTGCATCCTTTGGCAGCTCGATGCGCTCTTTTGCCCCTTTATAGGCGTTTATGTTTGCCTCACTCGTCAAATTTCCAGCCCACAAGGCAAAAACTGCGCTAAGCAATAAAGCTATAAATTTCATCTTATCTCCTTTAGTTTCTCTTTTTCTAACTCGCCCTTTTCATAGAGCTTTTTTAACATCTCATCGTCAAATTCTATCTCGTAATAGCCCTTTACAAACTCGCTAAATTTATCAAACTTATCAAAGGCATACCCAAGCAGCCAGCGTCCGCCGTTATTGCCACCGACTAAATTTTGATGCTCCGCCCCGTCATACCAGATAAAAAAGGTCGTTTGCTCTATCTCATCTGGCAAGAAGTAAGAGCGAAATTTATCAGCCTCGCCACTATAAATTTGCTCTACCACGCTTTTGTCTGCCATGCTAAGCGCATTTAGCTCATTCTCATGGTCAAACCCTCTAACCAGCACCGCCTCACGCGTAAATATCACATCGAGTAGATCGCCCTGCCCGTTATCTACCACGTATCTTAGGCTATTTTCATCCTCTCTTTTAGAAATAAGCCTTAGATACTCTTCATCTGGCTCCAAAAAAGCACTATCAAGTAGATAAAGTGCCTCTAGGCTTGCCTCTTTATTGCCCCAGTTTTTAAAACTCATCAATTCTTTCCTAAAATTTCTAAATTCTCGCACGCCTCTTTTAAGCCATTTTTGCAGCTTTTAGTGAAAATTTCACGTGCTTTTTCTATATCCTCTTTCACGCCTTTGCCCTCAGCTAGCATGATAGCGTAGTTATTGCAGCCCTTTTCATAGGCGTATATGCACGCTTGCTCGTAAAGCTTTGTCGCTTTTGTAAGATTTTGTTCAACCCCTTGCCCATAAACATATAAAAAGCCAAGGTTGTCACACCCTATGCCAGCTTCGTTTGCGCAGGCCATTTCGTAGTATGTTTTGGCTTTTGCGTAGTCTTTCTCGGCGC
This sequence comes from Campylobacter concisus, assembly GCA_018375265.1. Taxonomy (GTDB): domain Bacteria; phylum Campylobacterota; class Campylobacteria; order Campylobacterales; family Campylobacteraceae; genus Campylobacter_A; species Campylobacter_A concisus_AB. Next base: position 1,005 of record JAHADO010000059.1, read on the forward strand.
CTTCGCCCTGAGCGTATAGGTAGCCAAGGTTGCTACATCCCATGCCATCGCCTGCTTTGCAAGCCTTCTCAAAGAGCTCTTTTGCCTTTTTTAGATCTTTTGCCACACCAGTGCCATTTGCATAGAGCAAGCCAAGCTCCGTGCAGCCCTCGTTGTCGCTGCATGCTTTTTCATATAGTTTGACCGCTTTTGCTAGGTCTTTTTCTACGCCTTTGCCATTTTCATAGACATAGCCAAGGTTGCTGCAAGCCATAGAGAAATTTTGATCGCAAGCCTTTTCATAAAGCATAGCCGCCTTTGCCTCGTCCTTTTTGACGTTACCGTCGCCCCTGCTGTAAAGCACAGCTAGGTTGTAGCAGCCTGAAGCCTTTTTCTCTTTATCGCAAGCATCTTCATAAATTTGTGCTAGCTTATTGTGATCATCTTTTGCGCTTAAGGCCTCTTTGATGTAGCCAGCATTTAAAACGCACAAACTAGCAGCTAGTAAAACCAAACTCTTCATCATATCTCCTAAACTACTTTTATATCTCTACCGCGGTAGGCTAGGGCGATTAGCAAGGCAAGAGCTGCCAAGATCAAGTATATCAGCCCTGAAACGCCAAAGCTCTCGCCATATGCGTATGAGTCAAGTCCGCTCAGGAAGAAATTTACTCCAAAATATGTAAAAAGCAACGAAGCAAATGATATCACGCTAGCTGTTAAAAAGGTAAAAACGCCCTTTAGTTTTGGTATAAACCTTAGATGAAGCACTATGGCATAGACGATGATCGTGATGTATGACCAGCTCTCTTTGCTGTCCCAGCCCCAGTATCTGCCCCAGCTCTCATTCGCCCAGACGCCGCCTAAGAAATTTCCGATAGTTAGCAGACTAAGACCTATGATGAGACTTAGCTCGTCGGTAGCGGCGAGGTATCTTATCTGCTCGCTAAGCTTTTGCTCATTTTTGTCATTTTTTAGTGCCATTAAGATAAGTCCCACAAGCCCCAGCACAAAGCCAAAGCCCAAAAAGCCGTAGCTTGCTGTGATGACGCTTACATGCACGCTAAGCCAAAATGACTTTAAAACTGGGACTAAATTTGTTATCTGTGGGTTTATAAAATTTAGATGAGCAACGAGTAAGCTAACACTTGCAAAGAGCGAAGCAGCGCCAAGAGCGAAGCTTTGATGCTTGAAAAATAGCACTCCAGCTAGCACGCTTATAAGCGAGATATAGACTAAACTCTCGTAAGCATCACTCCAAGGTGCGTGGCCTGAGATGTAAGCGCGTAGGGCTAAATTTAGAGCATGCACCGCAAAGGCAGTGAAAAATGCAAGGCTAAGTGCTCTTTCAAATCTAAATTTCCTTCCAAAAAATATCCTATAAAAGCCAAGAGCGAGCGAAGCAAGAGCTAGGATCATATAAAAATAGATAAGAAATTTAAATATCTCCATTTGATTGTAAAGCACTTCTAGGCTGACCTTTGCCTCGCTTGGCGCAAGAGAGCCTAGAGTGCTTCTTTGATAGCTTGAAATTTGCTCCAAGCTCCTGTCAGCCCCCGCGCACTCGCCACTTTTTACGCAAAGGCTTAAATTTTCTATGTAAGCGCCTAAAACGCTTTTAAACTCGCTTGAAATTTCATCTTTGCTAAAGGCTTCATTTACGCCTAGCCACGTGATCGCGTCATTATTTTTAGCGGGGATAAATTTTAAAATTTCGCCCTTTAGCGCAAGGTATAAGACATTTAGCCTCTCGTCAAATTTAATGACATCGTTATCAAATTTATCTCTTTTTGAGGCGGATTTTTCATTGGCAGCTTCTACAAATTTAGCCAGCTTATACTCGCCATTTTCGTTAAAAACGTCATTAAAGCTAGCAAATTTCTCACTAACGCCAAGAAGCTCGCCCACACGCTCGCTCGTGATCTTTACTATCCTTTTATCCATCCACTCTTGTGGCGAGATGGCAAAAGAGAGCATCAGCTCATCGCTACTAAGCCCAAAAAGCGTGGTTTTGGTTGAAATTTTGCTAAGAACCGCCCTTGTATAAGAGCTAGCTGGTGCGATCCTGCTATCAGTTTGAACTAAAATTTTGGCAAATTTATCTGCGTGAGCTTTAAAATTTATAGCTTCATCGCTTGCGAAATTTGGCGTGGCATTTAGTAAAAGCAGGGCTAAAAATGCAAACTGCGTGCCTTTTATGAAGTTACAAAGTCTAAAAAATCGGCTCTTTTTGCTAAATAAATTTCCCACAAAGCCAAGGCAAAGCAGAAAATATCCGATGTAAGTTGGCACTTTGCCAGGATCAAAGCTGATCTCAAAGGCGCTTCCAAGCTCGTCAGCGTCGTATGATGACTGAAAAATTTTATAGCCCATGATGCTAAGTGGGTGATTTAGCGAAATTTCATGCTCGCTGCCTGCGATGCTTACTTTGCTCGTGTAAGACGATGGGCTATTTAGCCCTGCGTAGCGCTCTAGGATAAATTTATCAAGCCTTAGTGAAAATGGTAAATTTATCGCCCTTGAGCTAAAGTAAAATTTCGCCTCTTGCCCGTCAAAACTTAAAATGCTTGGCTCAAGATCGTATCCAGCGCCACCTTTTAGCTTGGCGGTTTTGCTCTTTTGCCCAGCAAAGCCAGCCTCTATGCTAAGCGTGGCTGGAGCGTTTTTCTCATCCTTTTTGTAGCCAACTATCTTTATAATAAATTCTTTGCCGTTTATATCTTTTTTGAAGCCAAAGTCGTTTTTGCCAAGTAGGCTAAGTTTTAGTGGATATTCAAAACTTTCATTTGAAATTTGCACTCTTAAATAGGGCTTTGTGCTTTGCATAGAGTTGCCACTCTCGCCAACTCTTAAGTGCATAACGCCCTCTTCGCCAAAGTATCTTGTAAGCGCAGCACCGATGAAGATCACGATAAAAGCAAGATGTATCAAAAATGCGCCAAATTTCTTATACATCTTGGTTTTTACGATACTAATAGCTAAGCAGATAACACAAGCAGCCATGACGCACTCGTACCAGAGCGCTTCATAAACAAGCACTCTAGCCGTCTGTGTGTCATAAAAATTTTCCAAAAAGGTCGCCACCCCTGCACCAAAAGCAAGGATAAATAATAATATTAAAGACAAGCGATAAATGTTTAAAATTTTCATCACCTGCCCTTAAGCCTTAAATGCTATAAGTCTGTCCTGCATAAAGTATAAAAACCCTAAGCAATAAAACGCCAACGACTGCTGCAAACGAGCCAAGGTAGAAGCTAAATTTCATCTTGCCAAGTGCGAAATTTAAAACAAGAGGCAAGACAAAGCCAACTAAAACAACCCCAAGCCAAAAGAATTTAGCCCAAACGCCACTATAAAATGCAACTACCGCTTCTTGCTGATAGCTTGAACCAAGCAAAAGCGATACAAAAAGCATTAAAATTAGTAAAATTTCAGCACATAAGACGTAAAACTCCACGCCATGAAGCGAGCCAAGGTCGCTTGAGTGTGGATCTTCTTTGAAAAATAGTGCCGCTATCAAGCTGCTACCACTTATGCCAGCACTAAGCCCTGAAGCTATGAAAAGCGCTGGTAAAACAGCGGTGTTTAAAAGTGGAAATCTAATGAGCACCGAGATCAAAAAGCCTGTATATGCGCAAATGATAACCGCAAAAAGCAGGCAAAGCGCGCTTAAGAGCGGATAAAGTGGCGATAAAATTTTCATCACGCCATCAAAAAAGCCACAAAATGACTTTAGCTCCGCATTAAAGGCGTATAGACACATCAAAAAGCTAAGCGGTATAAACACGCAAAGCGCGGCTACACCGATAGACATAACCGATGTGAAGTTGTAATTAATCAAAATTTTCCAAAACAAAAGTGGCTTTTCAAGGTCAGCTATCAAGCAAACCATACCAAGCATGATGCTAACAAATGCCAAAAGCGAAGCAGCCTTAAAAAATGGACTAAAGCCATCTTGCCTTTTGTAGCGCTTTAGAACTATGGCAGCTATTAGCGCTCCGCCACTCATACCAGCTAGCAAAAGATAAACAGCGATCGGCCAGCCCCACTCTACTCCATGCGAAAATGTCGCAGTGAAATTTAATGCACCATCCATCTTACACCCCCGCTTTTACTTTAGGAATATACCTAAGGCTTGGTTTTGTGCCAAGTTCTGCTCTTAGCCTTATGCTATCTTTGACAGCTAAAAGCTGGCTAATGTGCGAGCTCTCATCGTTTAAATCACCAAATACCAAAGCCTCATATCTGCACGCCTCGACGCAGGCTGGATCTTTTTTATCCTTTAAATTTGTATCTATGCAGAAGTTACAGCTTTGGGCTGAGTGACTAAACTTATCGATATATCTCACGTCGTAAGGACAGGCTACGATGCAGTATTTACAGGCGATGCAGTCATCTATGTTTGTAGTTTGGATGCCAGTTTTTATGTCCTTGTGACAGGCTTTTGTTGGGCAAACAGCCACGCAAGGCGCATCCTCACACTGCTGACAAGATACTCTTACATATCTTTTATCGAGCAAATTCTTTGGATCAGTCTTATCCTCTACAAAAAGTCTCATCTGCCCTTTTGGGACTAAATTTACCTTTCTACATGCCACTTCGCAGTCCGTGCAGCCGACACATTTGTTTTGGTCAAATATCATGCCAAAATGTGGTTTTTTCGCACTCTCTTCACTCTTAAAAGCAAAACCACTACTTGCCACGCTAGCACCAGCAGCCACAACTGCCATGCGTTTAAAGAAGGCTCTTCTGCTATTTTGATTTTGCATTTTTAACTCCATTTATGCCTTAATGAGGCTTTTTAATGCCCTCATTTTGCTCTTTTTCATGAATTTTTCTTGCTGCCTCAGCTAGTTCGCCAGGCTTTAAGACCTTAATAAGCTCTATCTCAAAAACGATAGTCTCGCCTCCAGGTATCCCCTCCATGCCGCTATCGCCGTATGCAAGCTCAGGCGGGATGACAAATTTAAACTTCTCGCCCTCTTTCATAAGCATGAGACCCTCTTCAAGACCAGGGATCAAATTTAGCATCGAAAGATGAGCTGGAGCCTCTTTTGTCTCGTCAAAGACCTTGCCACCTGCAAAGCTTGCTTTATAATTTACTATGATGATGCTCTCAGGCTTTGGAGTAGCCCCTTTTGAGCCACCTTTTATGATCTCATATTGTAAATTTGATTTTGTTGTTTTTACATTTTTGTTTTTTGCATTTTTTTCCATATAGGCTTTGCCTTGGGCTAAATTCTCTTTTAGCTTGGCAGCCTCTTTTTCTTTTACTATCTTATCTAAGCTTTCAGCTCTTTTGTTTAGTAGCTTTGCTATCTCATCATCACTTAGTTTTAGCTCGCTCTTTAGCGCGTCACTAAAGCCTTTTATCACTGCATCAGCGTCATAGCCAACACCTAGTTGCTTTTGATCTAGCAGTCCTTTTAAAACATATCCACCACTTGTTGCGCCTATGGCATAAGAGTCGTTTGTATCGACATTTGCTAAGAGGCTAGCCACGCTTAGGCTAAGAAGTAGCGAACATTTTAAAAACGCATTTTTCATTTCAAACCCTTAAGATTAAAGGGGCTAAAACTAGCCCCTAAATGCTATAAATTTTTGTTTAGAATTCTCTGAGCTTCTTTTATATACTCTTTAGATGCATCTAGTCTTTGTTTAGTAAATTTAAATCCGTGCATACCCCACGAACCATCTTTTTCGACCATATCGATGATCTCTTGAGCGTTTTGGACAAGCTCATAAACTCTTGCTTTATCACTTGGATCTAGCTTTTTAGTCTCTAGTAGTGAGTAAATTCCCTCGATACCTATTTTGACCTCTGAGAATTCATTTTTAACTGGAGTTTGCCATCCCATAACCTCATCATAAACTTGTTTTTGGTTTTTGAAGTGAAGTGTTGGTTTTAGCTCAGATAGCACTGGGCTATGGCAGCCTTTATTATCTTTCATATCTTTATCAGCCCAAGATGTTCTAGCGCATGCCCACATCAAATCAACATAGTTGTGGCCATTTTTATCTCTCTCAAAGTGCCAATCTTTAGCATCTCTTGGACCTTTAGCAGCGTCGCCTGGGACAAGAGATTTCTCTTTTGGATCGACCATGATCTTCCAGATGTGAGAGCGTCTTTGAGTATCAAAGCCAGCGTTGTCTTGGAACTGAACAGCGTAGAAATTCTCGCAGCTCATCATAAATGGCATGTGGCAAGATGCACAAGTGTTGTTTTTGTGAGTATCTGCTTTTGATGCGATATATGCTTGAGTCTCGTGACAATCTTTACAATCTTTTTTGATCTTTGGTTTAGTGTAGAACGCACTTAGATAGCCTTGATCTGGGTTGTAGTTCATGCCAGTTACGCTCTTATCACCTACGACGTTACCTGTGTTGTCGTGTGGATCGTGGCAAGTGACGCATCTCATACCTTTATCGTAGTGAGCGGTAAAGTATGATTG
>JAHADO010000060.1 GCA_018375265.1 Campylobacter concisus
AGCTTAATCCAAAATTTCCAGTCAAATTTGCCGCAAAGTGCTTTATAGAAAATGTAAAGGGGTCACATTACTACAACGCTCTCATATTAGACGAGGAGCCAAAACTAAGCAAAAAAGATCGTGAAGAGCACGTTGCTTTGTGCGTTGAGCTATTTTTAAATGGCATCATTAAAAAGTTGAATTGACTTTTAATTTATAATTAGTTATATTCAGTAACTTTTATAATTTGTAATAAAAATTACAAAACTAAATTTGGGATTAAAATTTAAAATTAAGGGAGGTTTTTATGTTGAAATTTAAAAGTTTTCTTATGCTTTCAGCTGCCGTTTTTTTGCTTTCTGGCTGCTTTGAAAGTGGCGACAAAAAGGCCGCTGCAGGACGCCAGATGCCAACATCTCATGTTGATATATTTGTTGCACAAAAAGCGGATGTGCCTATTAGCTTTGACTACACAGCCACAGTTACTAGCAACCAAGATGTCATCATCTATCCAAAGGTTGGCGGCACGATCATAAAGCAGTTTTTTAAGCCAGGCGATAAGGTAAAAGCTGGAGAGAAGCTATTTCTCATAGATCCAGAGAAATATCAAGCTAGCTACGACTCACTTGACGCAGCTGTTGGCGTTGCAAATGCAAATTTAAAAAATGCCGAGACTGAGTTTAAAAGAATTTCTGCTCTTTATAAGAAAAATGCAGTCTCTCAAAAAGACTACGACGCAGCCGTTGCAGCTTATGATATCGCAAATGCAAATTTAGTAAGCGCAAAAGCAAATTTAAAAAGTGCAAAAATAGATCTAGGCTACACAAGCATAGTAGCTCCATTTGACGGTGTAGTGGGCGATAATAAAGTCGATGTTGGCTCACTTGTAGTAGCAAGCCAAACACAGCTTGTAAGACTAACTAAGATAAATCCGATCGAGGCTGACTTTTACATCGCAGATGTGGATAATCTAAGTAGAAAAGCAAATTTAGATAGTGGCGCTTGGCAGCAACTAAATAGCGAGGCTGTTTTAAATTTAAACAATGAAGATTTCACTGGCAAAGTGACATTTATAGATAATGTCGTAAATACCGCAACTGGCAGCATTTTGGCAAAGGCTAGCTTTGACAACAGCGAAGGTAAAATTTTACCAGGTGCGTTTGGTCATATAAAGATGAGCGGATTTGTTCAAAAAAATGCCTTTAACATCCCACAAGTTGCCCTTCAACAAAGCGCTACAAACACTTATGTTTTGGTCGTAAAAGATGGCAAAGTAGGCCAAAAAAATGTAAAAACAGGATATCAAACAAAAGATATGATCGTAGTGACTGAGGGTCTTGAGGAGGGCGATAAGATAATAGTTAGTAACTTCCTTAAAATCGGAGTTGGCGCACCAGTTGAAACTGACAAAGACCTAAGCGCAAATTTCTTAAATAAAGATGCAAACGCTACAAGTAGCAAGTAAAGGCAGATAGATGTTTTCAAAATTTTTCATAAATCGCCCGATATTTGCAACTGTTATATCTATCATCATAGTTATAGCAGGTTTTATGGGTATCAAAGGGCTTCCAATAGAGGAGTATCCAAGTCTTACACCGCCTACTGTCTCTGTAACTGCGACATATAGCGGCGCTGATGCGCAGACTATCGCTGACTCGGTCGCAAGTGCCATTGAGGATCAGATAAACGGCGTTGAAAATATGCTTTATATGCAAAGCACCTCAAGCTCAGCTGGCACAATGAATATAAGCGTATATTTTAAGATCGGCTCATCGTCAAAACAAGCTACGATAGACGTAAATAACCGCGTCCAAGCTGCCCTTTCAAGGCTACCTCAAGAGGTGCAAAATATGGGCGTAACAGTCCGTGAAAGAAGTGGCTCAATCCTTCAAGTCGTTGGCTTTTCAAACCCAAATATGAACCTAGTTGAGCTATATAACTATGTAAATTTAAACATCGCCGACGAGATCAAAAGAGTAAATGGCATCGGTGATACAGCGCTCATTGGTAATAAAGAGTACTCGATGAGAATTTGGCTAAAGCCAGACAGACTATCTCAGTTTAAACTAACTCCAAGCGACGTCATCTCTCAGATCAAAATTCAAAACTCACAATACGCAGCCGGCAAGATCGGCGAGCAACCATCAAAGGGTGAAAATCCTTATGTTTACTCGGTCGTTTCTGAAGGACGTTTTAAAGATCCAAAGCAGTTTGGTGAAATTTTAATAAAAAGTGATGACGGCACAGTCGTCAAGCTAAAAGAGGTCGCCACAGTCGAGCTTGGAGCTGCTAGCTACGCATCTGAAGCTATGCTAAATGGCAAGCCAGCAGTGCCACTTTTGCTATTTTTGCAAAACGACGCAAACGCACTTGCAACTGCTGAAGCGGTCAAAGCAAAGCTTGAAGAGCTAAAGAAAACCTACCCAGTTGGCTTAGAGCACACGATAGCTTACAATCCAACTGAATTTATCACCGTTTCAATAGACGAAGTTATAAAAACTTTCGTAGAAGCGATGGTGCTAGTTCTTATCGTAATGTACTTCTTCTTAAAGAGCTTTAGAGCTACCATCATACCGATGCTAGCCGTGCCAGTCTCTATCATAGGCACATTTGGCGGACTTTATGTGATGGGCTTTAGTATAAATTTGATCACACTTTTTGCCCTGATCCTAGCTATCGGTATCGTCGTGGATGACGCGATCATCGTTATAGAAAACGTCGAGAGAATTTTGCACGAAGATAAAGAGATAAGCGTAAAAGACGCGACATTTAAGGCGATGGAGGAGGTGCAAGCTCCGGTTATCTCTATCGTGCTCGTGCTTTGCGCAGTTTTCGTGCCAGTTTCATTTATGGAGGGCTTTGTCGGCGTTATACAAAAGCAGTTTGCGCTAACACTTGTTGTCGCCGTTTGTATCTCAGGCTTTGTCGCTCTTACGCTTACGCCAGCGCTTTGTGCGGTTATGCTTAAAAAGCAAGAGAACAAGCCATTTTGGATCGTTCAGAAATTTAACGACTTTTTTGACTTTAGCACTAAGCTCTTTACAGCTGGTGTGGCAAAAATTTTAAAACACGTCATCATTAGCTTTATAGTAATTGGCATAATGGGATTTGCAACGTATGGCTTGTTTCAAAAGGTGCCAAAAGGGCTTGTGCCTTCAGAAGACAAGGGCGCTTTGATGGTTATCACCTCGCTTCCACCTTCAACAAATATGCTAAAGACTAAAGAAGAGGTAAAATCTATTAGTAACGCCATTTTGAGCAATCCAAATGTCGAATTTACTATGGGCGTTGCAGGTTATGATATGCTAGCTAGCTCACTTAGAGAAAACTCAGCCATTAGCTTTATCAAGCTAAAAGACTGGAGCGAGAGAAAAGGTGCAACAGACGGCGCAGATGCCTTAGTTGGTCAGTTTAACGGCATGCTTTGGGGCTCTAAAAACTCAATGACCTTTGTCGTAAACGTGCCACCTATCATGGGTCTATCAATGACTGGCGGCTTTGAGATGTATCTACAAAACAAAAGTGGCAAGAGCTACAACGAGATAGAAGCAGACGCTAGAAAGGTCACTGCAGCTGCAAACGCAAGACCTGAGCTAACTGGCGTGAGAACGACGCTTGAGACAAACTACCGCCAGTTTAAGATAACAGTTGATAAAGAGAAAGCAAAGCTATTTGGCGTAAGTGAGAGCGAAATTTTTAGCACGATAGCGGCTACTTTTGGCTCTTACTACATAAATGACTTCAACCTTGCTGGTAAATCTTACCGCGTATATGCAAGGGCGAGCGATAACTTTAGAAACAACCCTGAGGATCTAAGAAAAATTTTCGTCCGTTCAAAAGATGGCGGCATGGTGCCACTAAATTCAGTAGCGACGCTCACAAGATCGATCGGACCTGATATCGTTGATAGATTTAACCTCTTTCCAGCGGCTAAGATCATGGGCGATCCAAAACCTGGCTATACATCAGGTGATGCGATAAGAGCGATCCAAGAGGTCGTAAATGACACGCTAAGTAGCGACGACTACGCTATAAGCTGGGCTGGAACGGCATATCAAGAGGTAAATTCTCAAGGAACAGGCACGGTTGCCTTTATCTTTGGTATGGTATTTGTCTTTTTGATCCTTGCTGCTCAGTACGAAAGATGGCTCATCCCACTTGCAGTCATCACTGCCGTGCCGTTTGCAGTATTTGGCTCGTTGCTAGCTGTTTGGATAAGAGGGCTGACAAACGATATCTACTTTGAGATCGGACTCTTGCTACTCATCGGCCTAGCGGCCAAAAACGCCATTTTGATCGTAGAATTTGCTATGCAAGAGCGCGAGAGTGGAAAGAGCATATTTGAATCAGCTGTAAATGCGGCCAAACTTCGCTTTAGACCTATCGTAATGACCTCGATCGCATTTACTCTAGGCGTTTTCCCAATGGCTATAAGCACAGGCGCAGGCGCTGCATCTCGTCACTCACTAGGAACTGGCGTAGTTGGCGGCATGATCGCATCAACAACGATAGCGATATTTTTCGTGCCTATGTTTTACTATTTGCTTGAAAATTTAAATGAAAAATACTGGAAAAAGGGAGCAAAAAAAGATGAGAAATAAGGCGTTTATACTTATAACAGCGGCGTTTTTGGCTGGTTGCTCGTTTCGCCCAGATATGCCAAATGTGGATACAAATTTCACCTCAACATACACTTTCGAGACAAGCGATATAAGAGATCTTTGGTGGAAAGAATTTCACGATGAAAATTTAAATTCTCTAGTCGAAAGCGCACTTGAGAAAAATACAAATTTACGCATTGCATATTTAAATTTACAAAAAGCAAAGGCAAGCCTTGGCGTTGCTGAGGCTGATTTGCTACCGGGGGTAAATTTAAATGCAAGTTATACCAAAGCAAAAAGCAGTGGTGAAACTTACACTGGACAACCTCAAACACGCTATAGAAGCTCGAGCATAAATTTAGGGCTAAACTACGAGATAGACCTTTGGGGCAGAGTAAGAAATAGCGTGCTTGCAGCAAATGAGAGCCTAAATGCAAGCAAATTTGACTACGATAGCGCCAGACTAAGCCTTAGCTCAAGCGTGGCAAAAAGCTACATTACGCTTGTGTCTCTAAATATGCAAGAGGCCATACTTCAAGAGACGCTAAAGACTTACGAGGCGACACTTGCACTTCGCAAGACGCAGCTTGATCTTGGCGGCATAAATGAGATGACCTATCTACAAAGCAAGGCTGCGGTTGAGAGTGCAAAAATGAGCCTTATTTCGGTGCTAAATTTAAAGTCAAAGGCGCTAACCTCGCTTGCTATCCTAACTGGCAAGAGCAATGATGAAATTTTAAAAGGCGCAGTTGCTAGCTCAAAAACCTTGCCAGCCTCACCAGAGATAAGCGCTGGTATCAGCTCTGATGTTTTGTTAAGAAGAAGCGACGTAGCAAAAGCGCTAGCTGATCTAAAGGCGACAAATGCGCTTGTGGGCGTGGCAAAAGCTGATTATTTTCCTACGATCTCGCTTACCGGACTTTTGGGCTTTACAAGTATTGATTTTGAAAATATATTTGTAGGAAATGCCAATACTTGGAACATAGGTGGCTCTTTAGCGCAAAAAATATTTGACTATGGCAGGACAAAAAACAATGTCCGTGTTGCTGAGACAAACGAGCAAATCGCAGCTATCACTTACGAAGCGACTGTTAGATCGGCCCTTGGCGAGGTTAGAGATGCCCTTATCTCAAGGCAAAATGCAAAGCTCTCTTTGGATCAGGTAAAAAATTTGCTACAATCGCAGCAAAAGATTTATTCGCTCGCTAAAGATCAGTATAACGCTGGTTATATCGGTCACTTAGAGCTTCTTGATGCACAGAGGAATTTGCTTCAAGCAAAGCTTCAGGATATCTCAGCTAAGCTTGATGAGGTAGATAGTGCGGTCGAAGTTTATAGAGCACTTGGCGGCGGATTTAAGGTAGATAAATAAACTCAAAAAGGAGAAAAGTTGATGACTAAGATTTTAAATTTTTTATTTTCTTGGGGATTTTTTGTTTTTGCTATCGCTCTTGGCGTAGCATTATGGTTTGCGATAAATTACGTGGATACCATTAGGCTTGAGTCAAGCTTTTATGATATCGGCGAGATATTTATGATGGCAGCTGTCTTTGGTATCGTTTTTTACCTTATTGCAGCGATATTTGTTATACCTATTAGGGCGATGACAAAAAAAGCCTAAATCCTCTTTTCATCTAAGAATTAAATTTCTTAGATGAACCCTCAAAACATATTATAAATTTCTTTTTACTTATTTAAATTTGAAAGAAGTAGAAAGGGCGAAAATCGCCCCTTGAAGCATAAAATTTGATTATTTTGCGCTTTTGCAGCCGCATGTGCAGCCTAAGATCCTATAAATGATAGCTCCGATGATAGCTCCAACGATAGGCGCAACCCAGAAAAGCCAAAGCTGCTCTAGTGCCCAAGTACCTTGGAATATCGCAACGCCAGTTGAGCGAGCTGGATTAACCGATGTGTTTGTGATAGGTATTGAGATTAGGTGGATAAGCGTCAAGCCAAGGCCAATAGCGATCGGTGCAAAGCCCTTTGGAGCACGCTCGTCAGTAGCACCTAGGATAATGATAAGGAAAAACGCAGTTAGAACTATCTCTGCAACTAGCGCTGAGACTAGATTGTAGCCATTTGGTGAGTGCTCGCCGTATCCGTTGCTAGCAAAACCGCTTGCAGTAGCGTCAAATCCAGCCTTGCCTGAAGCGATAAGATATAGCACGCCAGCAGCTGCGATCGCTCCGATAACCTGTGCGATGACGTAAGGCACGAAGTCTTTTTTATCAAATCTTCCGCCAACTAGCAAGCCAACTGAGACAGCAGGGTTGAAGTGTCCGCCACTGATGTGACCAACTGCGTAAGCCATCGTAAGAACTGTAAGACCAAAAGCAAACGCGACGCCTACAAATCCGATACCAAGCTCTGGAAAAGCTGCTGCAAATATCGCACTACCGCAACCTCCAAAAACTAACCAAAATGTGCCAAAAAACTCGGATAAATATCTCTTCATTTTCTCCCTTTTAGGTAAGTTAAAAGGGGCGATTTTAGCAAAAACGTGTGACATTACAAAATATTGTAAAGATAAAGTTTTGTATCTAAAATTTACTTGTGGATCTTGTGGATTTGAATTAAATTTAGAGTGTTTTACATAGTAACTTATATTAAAATTTAATACCCTATTACATCAATAATATATTTTCTCATTATATTTTGGTACGATAAGTTGGTTTTCTCCAAGTTTTATTTTATTCATATCTATTTGGTTATTGTTTTTTGCATCAAACATAAAATTTTTTATATTTTTGCATTTGTTTGCCTCTTTTGTTAAGCACTCTACCT